>JAOZOC010000429.1 GCA_029933495.1 Bacteroidales bacterium | reverse complement strand
AATAAATAGTATTGTTTAATGATTTTTTATCACTACTTTTTATCAAAGTATAAGGTTCTCCTGAATTTGGATGTTGAATATATGAATAAATAATAATTTCATCATTAAAAATATTCGTATCCGTTCTAACTACTGTTGCAGGATTTCCTCCTTGAATTAGGTCTCCCATTATACCACCAAAGTAGTAAGATGAATCTTGTTTATAAAAACTTAGTAAATACCCTTTTACAAAAGCAGTATCAACAGTTTTCGCATTAATAATACTATGTTTTTTCTCGTTTCCAATATTATCAAATTTCATTATTAAAAATTCTCTTTCAATTTCGGTAGCCCAATATGATCCAACTCCAATAAATGTACTATCATTAATCTCATGTATCTGTCTTGCTTTACCATAAATTGTATCATTTAATCCGAAAGGTAAAATCCATTGTTCAGTTCCAATTGAATCCACCATTACAAATAAAGGTCTTATACCCTTATTACCTCCTGGATTCCAAGGATCTTCCCAGTAAACTTTTCCGGAAATCAAATATTCGTTGGTCCCGGTAACAATTACTTTATCTCCCAAAGGTATCGCTCCTTCAGGATGTACTAACCCACTGCAATATGGTTTTTTCCATAAAAATTCCCCTTCTGAGTTTAATTTAAACAAATGCATATCCTCAACATTGTTTTCCCCGTACTGGTTAACCAAAACAATAATTTCTCCTGATGAAGTTTCTCTAATATCTTGTGCCCAAGGGTTTGTTTGTGTACTCCCTGCAAATATGGTGCACCATTCTTTTTCTCCGCAGGAGTTAAGTTTAATTACAAAGGGATCGGAAGCCCCGGCTTCTGTCCATACTGCTCCGCAAGCCAATAATCCTCCATCCATAGTTTGACAAATTGCATTTAGGTAATTATCACCTTCATGTTCAAGTATTTTTTCCCATAAAATCTCTCCGTTTACGTTAGTTTTGATAAGCCATGACCAGCCACTTTCATCATTAAAATATCCACCGCAAATTAAATATCCCTTATCATAAGTTTCAATTATGTCCCTACTGTAATCATATCTGTTTGGTTCGCCGTAATACTTCGGCCATACCTGGGAAAAGGAAAAGTAAGAAGAGAGCAAAAATGCGAGTGTAAGAAATGTATTTGATAGATTTTTCATTTTTCTTAATACTTATTTATAATTTTTTTGTCATTCCGAACGGAGAGAGGAATCCCCCTTTGTTACCACTACATTTATTTGGCGGGAGTGGTTCTGTTCAATGGATTTCTCCTTCCATACCTTATGCCTACCCCGAGAGTCAAAATGACACAGTGTTGATTCGTAATGACAGTATGGTTCGTTCGGAATAACATCGCTATAAATTATTTAACTTTCGTAAATTTTACCGATTCCACCTCTTTATCGTTTACATAAATTGTTGTAATATAAATTCCCGGTTTCAGTTCTTTAATGTTAAGCGTTTTTTGATTCTGTTTTCCTGTAACTGCTGTATGTTTTACAATTTCCCCTTTTGTATTATGTATCTCCACATAAACATTTTCAGGCTCTGTTTCCAGATTATGCTCTACAATTAAATAATCGCCTGCCGGATTGGGGAATACTTTGAGAAAATAATGTTCTTCAAGAGTTTTCATCAATTCTTCGTATTCATTATTCGCAGCAGCTGATTTTAAGAAGTCGGGCATAAGTATCGGCTCGTCATAACTAATTTCACCAAGTGCCAATAGTATATTTCTCGCATAGGTAGATGACTTGCCTGTCTGCATGGCTTCTATCTCAAATAGCTCTTCAATCTTTAAACTATCTGCTTCTGCAAAAACTTTTCCCTCTTGCGCCAGATCTGTTAATAGTGAATAGTAATTGGTGAATTGTGAGTGAGCATCTGCTTCGGATACTGTAAGCTCGAATTGCGAAGGAATATTATTCAATACAGCATTCCCTTCGCTCCAGACTCCCTGCTCTCCGTTTATAAAAGCAAGACGGTATTTGGCATTTATGCTGTTTTCGTTTTGCAGTAAAACAATTAGGCTGTCGATTGAGCCTCCGGGATTAACAGTATCAGTAATATAATGATTAATTAATGATTTAAAAGCGATGCTTCGTTTCTGCTTATAATATGCCAGTTTCGACTGCAGTTTCTCATATACCGAAACCAAACTGCTACCCTGCAGTATCTGAGCTTTCATATAATCCGGCATTGGGTTGGTGCGTTCCTCTATCTTTTCCATCAAAGCATCGTCTTTTGCATTATGTGGGTTGGCCACCATTACATCACGTATCATTACATTGGGCAACACATTCTCTTTTTCAATGGCTGCTTCCATCACCGTATCCGAAATATATGGTGAATTATTCATTAGTTCATTATACACTGCATAAGTTTCGGGTGGTATGCTTAAATCGACCTCTGTTTTCATCTCTTCGGTACTGCCGCCATCCTTTAAAATGTTAATAATATTTTGAACCGAATCGGCTTTTAATTCCGAAGTTGCCATAGCACTTTTCATTCCTTCTATATCAGGACCGGTTCCGCCACCTCCGCCATCTGAAGGCGGACAGCTTTCTTCGGGATCCCAAATTGCAAGAGGATTGTTATTTGGTTCTGGATAAATAGTTGCACTGTAGTATTTTGGCTCTAAAGGATAATCATCATCATCATGATAATAATAAAAAATATCATTCGCTTCATTGTAAATATCTGTGGGATCATCTAAAGTTGGCCCGGTATAACTAAACCGGTTTCCAGCCGGGGCATCTGGTGCATTTAAATCGGCACCCTGCTCTTCGGCAATACCTGCCGATTTACCCATAAAACCCTCTGCTTCCCAGGTTACAACCTGGTCGTATTCGTTTCCAATATATTCATTGCATTTCAGTACCAGGCCGGTACCATCGGGAGCACGGTTTTCCTGCTGAGCCATAATTCCAAACGCCAGTCCTTCAAAATAATTGCGATATATACGGTTGGGTTCGCCACCTGAATTGTTGACCACTATTCCAATACCTAAATTTGATCCCTGAGAAAAAGTATTATCTTCAATTTTGTATCCTGTTGAATTGTCGAGGTAAATACCATAAGGCGAATTATAACCCACCAAAGTACCGGTAATTATATTGCAATTAGTCACCGATCCGTTTTCCATAGCACTGAAATAAACAGCCCTGTGGTTTTCACTAAAACTTATATGATCAACATCGGGGAAATAGATACTACCACCTGCTGTGGCATAAATCCCCCTGTAAAGGTTTGTGAAAGAGCCATATTCCCAATCGGGGTCTGGGCAGGGATTGATACCGCTTACACATCTGCCATGTACAGTAAAACCCGAATTAAAGCTATATATTCCGGTTCCGTTACAGGTTCCATAGCTGTTGTTAAAGTGGCATAAAGAAAATCCTACTCCGTGTACCTGCTTCATTTTAACAAAATAATCCATATCTGAATTATTAGAGATAAAGGAACAATCAATAAATCCGCTATGACTATAATACTCATAATCATAAAAATATACAGCTATCCTGTTGTTCTTAAAGATGGCGTCTGTTGCTTTTATT
>JAOZOC010000428.1 GCA_029933495.1 Bacteroidales bacterium | reverse complement strand
GCTAATCCTGACACTAAATTCACTATAAGTGGATACATTAAAGACGCAGAGACCGGTGAGGATTTAATTGGCGCAACAGTTTATATTCAAGAGCTAAAATCTGGTACAACCTCAAATGAATATGGTTTTTATTCCATTACTCTTTCATCCGGAGAGTATTCGCTTCTGTTTTCGTATCTCGGTTATGAGAGCTATGAAAAGATAATCAACCTAAATGAGAATATTACCCTTAATGTAGAACTGAAAACACAGAATCTGGAACTATCTGGTGTTGTAATTACGGAAAAGGCTTTAAACGAGAATGTCACGCAAACGGAGATGAGCTCTATAAAGATGAATATAAAAACCATTAAGGAGATTCCTGCTATGATGGGTGAGGTTGACATTATCAAGGTAATTATTCTTCTCCCTGGTGTTCAGACGATTTCGGAAGGCGGATCGGGTTTCAGCGTCAGAGGCGGGAGTATGGACCAGAATCTTATACAGTTGGATGAAGCTACGGTTTATAATGCATCGCACCTGATGGGTTTTTTCTCAGTGTTCAACAATGATGCTATAAAAGATGTAAAATTGTACAAGGGTGATATCCCTGCTTCCTCCGGAGGGAGGCTTTCATCCCTACTTGATATCAGAATGAAAGATGGAAATTCTAAGAAATTTTCTGGAACCGGTGGTATTGGAACAATAGCAAGCCGCCTTACACTCGAAGGCCCTATTGTTAAAGATAAAGCATCTTTCATAGTTTCGGGCAGGAGAACATATGCCGACGTTTTTCTTAAATTATCAGACGATGCTGACAACCGAAAGACAAGGATATACTTTTATGATTTTAATGCAAAGGTCAATTACAATATAGACGAGAATAATCGTGTTTTTGTTTCTGCATATTACGGGAAAGATGTTTTTAAAAACAGTCTTTTTAAAATGGGCTGGGGAAACAATACTTTTACTGCGAGGTGGAACCATCTGTTTTCACAAAGGCTGTTTTCCAATTTTTTAGTCATTCATTCGCGTTTTAGTTATAACCTTGGTGTGCCTGAGGGTGAGGTTAATTCGTTTGAGTGGAAATCGAATATGACTGATAATGGGGCGAAGGCTGACTTTACTTATTTTCTGAACTCTTCAAACACCATAAAATTCGGAGTAAGTTCTATTTTTCATAAGTTTGTTCCGGGGACAGCAAAAGGCCTTGGAGAGGAGTCGGTTTTGAAAGAGTATAAGGTGTCTGATATCAATGCATTAGAGTCAGGATTATATATCAGTAATGAGCAAAAAATCGGGTCGAGGTTTACATTAAAATACGGATTGCGATTCTCATTATTTCAAAATGTAGGGTCAGCTACAATATATGATTATGATGAACAATATGAGGTTACAGATTCGACAGTTTATAGGAGCGGTGTTTTCTTTAGCCCGTATGGAGGGCTTGAACCTCGTTTGGGTGCTGTATTTCTGATTAATGAAGTGTCGTCGGTAAAAGCCAGTTATTCCAGAACCAGACAATATATTCATCTTGCACAAAATTCGACCGCCGGTACCCCACTTGATATTTGGTTTCCATCATCTCCTAATGTAAAGCCGGAGATTGCAGACCAGTTTGCAGTAGGATATTTCAGGAATTTCTGGGAGAACAGAATAGAAGCCTCTGTAGAAGGTTATTACAAAAAGATTAATAATGCGGTTGACTTCAAGGATCATGCAGAGTTGTTGCTTAATAAATATCTTGAAGGTGAGTTGAGATACGGTGAAGCACATGCCTATGGACTTGAATTTCTTGTCCGGTACAATCTTAATAAATTTTCGGGATGGGTTAGTTATACTCTTTCAAAAACAGAAAAGAAAATTGACGGTATTAATGATAACAAATGGTATCCTGCTACCTATGACCGCCCTAATGATGTCTCTATCGTTGTTACGTACGACCTGAGCAAGCGGATTTCATTTGGAGCAACCTGGGTATATTCTACGGGCTCGGCAGTGACTTTCCCAACTGGTAAATTTGAGTTCGGGAATGTTTTTGTCCCTGTGTTCAGCAGTAGAAACGGATACAGGATGCCTGACTATAACAGACTTGATCTTGCGGTAACTTTGAAACGAAAAGATAAACCTGATAAGAAGTGGGACTGGAACCTGAATTTTTCGGTTTATAATGCATACGGCAGAAAAAATCCCTGGGTTATAAATTTTAAACAGGAAGCGGATGATCCAAGCCAGACTTATGCAGAAATGATATACCTGTTTGGAATAGTACCGGCAATAACATTTAATTTTTCTTTTTAATGGATAAAATGGATACAAAATACGGACTGATAGTAAAGACGAGGCCTGCCTTGTCTCAACCCAACCTTTATAAGGCAATGGTGGTAGTACTGATAATCTTTACATTGGCAGGATGTACAGAACGCATCGAAATTGAACTTGATTCGACATACGCAAGGTTGTCGGTTGAGGGATATATTACTACCGACACCATGGCTCATTGGGTCAGGCTTTCTGAAACAACCGATTATTACAATTCAACACCACCTCCTCCTATTGTTGATGCAACTGTAGAAATTGATGATGGAGAAAATATCATAACACTTACTGAATATGATTCTAAGCCCGGTTATTATTTTACTCCTGACGATTATTTCGGGGTACCGGGGCGCACTTATGATCTTAACATTCAACTAAGTGAAGATATTAACAATAAGAAGAATTATACTGCTACCAGCGAGTTGAAACCTGTTGCCAACCTTGATTCAATAATGATTGTTTACAATCCTGATTTTGAAGGTTGGGAGGTTAGAGTATTTGCACTTGATCCTCCTACCGAGGATTTTTACTCATTTCAGGTTTATAAGAATGGCGTGCTTCAAAGCGATACTATAAACGAGGTTTCTATTACCGATGATCGGTTCTTTAATGGTAGCTACTTAAATGGTGTCCCTGCATATTTTATGCGTGGCGATGATGCCGACATTCAGCCAGGAGATGTTATAACGCTGAAAATGGGAGGAATAACCAAAGACTTCTTTACTTTTGTGGCTGAACTTCGCGACGAAACTTTTAGGTTTAGAAACCCACTGTTTAGTGGCCCACCTGCAAATATTATTTCTAATGTTTCGGGTGATGCTGTTGGATATTTTACCGCTTATGCGTCGTCGTATGCCTCAACGGTTTATGAGGAGTAAAAGTGTTATTCTGTAGTAAAGGTAAAAATATATTAGTTGTGGATATTTTGCATTGACTTTAGAGTTTTCGGATAAATTCCGGCCACATCACTCCAGCTTAAAATTCATAACCTTATCCCCTGAACAAATTATAAGATTCGTCTTGCCGTCATTATTCAGACTGCCGGTTATTATACTGCTTGTCCCTGAAATGTGTGTGTTTGTAAATGCACGTCCTTTTTTGTCGAAGATATATACTTCCAGTGCTTCTGAATCGGTTATTGCAAGATATCTTTTATTGTTAATATAGAAGAAAACAGGCTTGACTGTTATTTTTTTGTCGAAAGTGTAGCTGAGAAGCTCCTTTTTAAATTTGTTAAATATGACAAGTTTGTTATTATCGAGATAGATGAAATC
>JAOZOC010000032.1 GCA_029933495.1 Bacteroidales bacterium | reverse complement strand
AAACAAAACCAATCGAATAACCATTGATATAAGTAAGTATCCAAAAGGAGTTTACTTAATAGAGGTTGGTTTTGAAGATGGCATTGTTAGAAGAGAAAAAATAATTAAACAATAATGGGTGCTTTAAAAACAACCTCTTCAGCCTGGCAATATTAGCGTTGAAAAAAACGCAAATGTTGCAAATATCAATTAAGCGGGCGCACCGGCTAATATATGCTGGTGCGCTTTTATTCCTTGAGAACTTTGCAAGGCAAAATTAGAGTTATAATATCTGCCCATTACATTAAAACACCCACAATTATTTCAAGTAAAAGCAAAATTTCAGGTTTAGCCTTTACGTTTCAGCAACATAACATTCTCAACATGATGCGTTTGCGGAAACATATCCACCGGCTGACTTTTTTCAATTGAATATTTCTCACTTAAAATAGCAGCATCGCGAGCTTGCGTAGCAGAATTGCAACTTACATAAATAATTCTCTCCGGTGCAACCTTCATTATCTGCCTGACAACTTTCTCGTGCATTCCTGCTCGTGGCGGATCAGTAATGATAACGTCAGGCTTGCCATTTTTCTCAACAAACTCATCATCCAAAAGCTTCAGAATATCTCCGGCATAAAAAACTGTATTGTCTATTTTATTCAGCTTTGAATTTTCGATTGCATCTTCAATTGCGGATGGCACAGACTCAATTCCGACAACCTTTTTAGCACTATGAGCAATAAAATTTGCAATAGTGCCGGTTCCGGTGTATAGGTCGTAAACAATCTCATCCCCCTTCAAATCAGCATACTCACGAGCAACTTTATAAAGTTCGTAAGCCTGAACAGGATTTGTCTGATAAAATGATTTCGGTCCGATCATAAACTTCAGACCTTCCATCTCTTCAGTAATATATGGCTTTCCATTATATAATTTAGCCTCAAGATCGTAGGTTGTATCATTACTTTTAGGGTTAATAATATACATCAATGAGGTTATCTCAGGGAACTGCTGACTTAGATAGAACAATAATTCAAAAACTGTAGCACCATCCTCATAATTTACCACAAGGATAACCATCACCTCTCCTGTTGTAGTAGTACGAATTATCAGGTTTCTGAGAAAGCCTTCTCTTATTTTAACATTATAGTAATCAAGATTGTGTTCATCTGCATATTTCTTTACAGCAAGACGTATTGAATTGGAAGGCTCGGGTTGAAGATAACAATTTTCGATATTCAGAACTCTGTCAAACATTCCGGGAATATGAAAACCTATTCCATTCATATTAATATCCTTAAAATCCACATCTTTTGAATAATCGGTAAGCCAACGCTGGTTAGAAAAAGTATATTCCAGTTTATTCCTGTAAAAATACTGACTTTCAGATGCAAGGATCGGAAAAAACTGTTTCACTTCAAGATGCCCGATTCTTTTCAAATTCTCTTCAACCTGCTTCTGCTTATACCGCAACTGGCTCTCGTATTTCATATTCTGCCATTTGCACCCGCCGCATAGCCCGAAGTGCTCGCACCTGGCTTCAGTTCTCTCATCCGAATAGCTGTGAATAGCAGTTGCCCTGCCCTCCATATATGACTTTCTTTTCTTTGTAACTTTTACATCAACTACATCACCAGGCACTACCCAGGGAACAAAAACCACTTTTTCGTCAACCCTGCCAACTGCCTTACCCTCTGAGCCGGTATCAATAATCTTAACATTTTTAAATACCGGCAAATCACTTCTTTTCTTACGACCCATATTTTTTACTTTTTTGCAAAACTATATAATTCCAGGGAGGTTGAACGATAATTTGTAAACCATATCATAATTTATTTAATTATTGTATCTGATATATTTCAAATTTATTATACTTTTACAGGTAAATTTTAAAAAATCAATTCTTATGGAAAACGCAACAATTAATCAACAAAGTAATTATTCAATAGTAAGAACTTATGCTGGATTCTGGTGGAGGTTCATTGCTGTAATTATTGACAGCATAATCATTTCAATCGTACAGGGTATATTTGTAATACCTTTATTGGGAGTTGTAGGAATATCAATGGCCACTTTCCCTGAAAATGGAAATTTTGATTCTGAGTCATTACCATATTTAATCGCATTGTTCAGCTCTATGTCAATGCTTTACTTAATTAGTTTCGGTATTGGATGGCTCTACTATGCATTTTTTGAGTCATCAAAATATCAGGCAACTCCTGGGAAAATTATGCTGAATATCAAGGTGACTGATATGGAAGGTGAAAAGATTGGTTTTGGAAGGGCAAGCGGACGCTTTTTTGGCAAAATTATTTCTGCAATGATCTTTTACATCGGTTTTATAATGGCCGGATTCACTTCAAGAAAACAGGCATTGCACGATATGATGGCAGGTTGTCTTGTCGTTAAAGAGGAGAGGGTTTTTAAAGGTTAGATGTTATTATGCTCCCTGTTACTAATAACTATTTAACAGGGCATCCCTATGGGATTTCATATTTTTTATCTTTGTAACCCTGCACTGCCGTACAGGGTTACAAGCAGATATTCCCTACGGGAAATGAAGACAATACAAAACAGTAGTCCCGTAGGGACGACCTGATAATAAAGCAACCAATAAATCTAAATAGAGATGAAAATACTACCTATTGAAAAAGTAAGAGAAGCTGACGCTTACACTATTAAGAATGAGCCGATTGAGGACATTGACCTGATGGAAAGAGCAGCCACACAACTATTTAACCGGATAAGTGATATCACAGACTTGTCAAGACCGGTTAAAACCTTTTGCGGACTTGGTAATAACGGTGGCGACGGGTTTGCAGTCAGCCGGATGCTCGCAAATGCCGGATACAAGGTCACGGCTTATATTGTGCGCTACTCAGATAAAATGTCCCCAAGTTGTAAAACAAACTACGAGAGAATCAAAAATGTCAGGAATGCAACCGCTATTGAGCTTAACAAAGAAGATGAATTACCTGAAATAGAAACAAACGACATAATAATTGATGCTATTTTTGGTTCGGGATTAAAAAGGCCGGTAAAAGGATTCATTGCAAGGGTCATTGATAATATTAACAAAAGCAGTGCGTCAGTAATTTCCATTGATGCACCTTCGGGTTTTTTCTGCGACACAACCAATACAACCAATGACGGATCAATAATCGAGGCAAATGTTACACTAACATTTCAATTCCCAAAATACGGATTCCTTTTCCCCGAAAATGAAACTTATGCAGGAAACTGGGAGGTGCTCCCAATAGGACTTCATCCTGATTTCATCAGTGATGTTAAAGTTGACAGCTTTTTGATTGAGTCATCAGAGGTAACTGACATTCGTAAAATCAGGACTAAATTCTCGCACAAAGGCACATATGGTCATGGGCTGTTGATCTCGGGGGGATATGGAAAGATGGGTGCTGCTGTCCTCGGATCAAAGGCAGCATTACATGCAGGTGCCGGGCTTATCACCACTCACATCCCGTCCAAAGGCTATACAATCTTGCAGACTTCAGTACCTGAAGCAATGGTCAGTATCGATATTGATGAACACATTTTTTCTGAAGTTCCGCATCTTTCAAAATATAATGCACTAGCTGTAGGACCAGGAATAGGAACAGATAAACAAACTGCTAAAGCTCTGAAATTACTTATACAAAATACCGGTGTTCCTATAATTTTTGATGCAGATGCCATAAACATACTGGCTGAAAATAAGACCTGGATATCATTTATTCCTCAAAACAGTATCTTCACACCACATCCGAAAGAATTTGAAAGGCTGATTGGTAAATCGTCTGACGATTTTGAAAGAAACAAAATGCAACGGGAGTTTTCAATCAAACATAGTTGTTATGTAATTCTAAAAGGAGCTCATACAGCCATTACAACCCCAGTAGGAAACTGCTACTTTAACACAACTGGAAATCCAGGAATGGCCACAGGTGGCAGCGGTGATGTTCTAACCGGAATACTTCTCGGATTGCTGGCTCAGGGATACTCACCATTAGAGACATCTCTCCTTGGTGTATACATACACGGACTTGCAGCTGACATTGCAGTTGACAACATGGGATATGAAGCGTTGATTGCAGGTGATATTATTACAAATATCGGTGGAGCTTACAAACTTTTGGATAAATAAGTCAAAGTATTGCAAAGGATAATTTTTGCAAATAGTTATGTTTTAGTACTGCACTTTTTGCTTTTATTTCCTTCCTCTCTCTATGCTACTTTATTTATCTCAGGAATATCCTCTTCAACTCTCAGGTTATCAATAATAAAGGTCTGGCGTTGAGGAGTATTTTTGCCCATAAAAAATGACAGAATATCCTTTATTGAAGATTCGCGCTGAAGTAATACAGGTTCAAGACGGATAGAAGAGCCGATAAAATGCTTGAACTCATCCGGCGAAATTTCACCAAGTCCTTTAAAACGTGTTATCTCAGGTTTAGGGCCAAGCTTTTTTATTGCACTCACTCTCTCTTCTTCCGAATAGCAATATTCAGTTTTTCTCTTATTCCTGACCCTGAATAAAGGCGTTTGCAAAATATAGAGATGTCCTGCTTTCACAAGATCAGGGTAAAACTGAAGGAAGAAAGTCAGAAGTAATAATCTGATATGCATCCCGTCAACATCCGCATCAGTTGCAATCACAATATTGTTATATCGTAAATTTTCAAGTCCCTCATCAATATTTAGTGCTGACTGTAAAAGATTGAACTCCTCATTCTGGTAAACAATCTTTTTACTTAGGCCGTAGGAGTTAAGTGGTTTACCTTTCAGACTAAAAACAGCCTGAGTATTTACATCCCTTGATTTTGTAATTGAACCACTCGCCGAATCACCCTCAGTTATAAATATTGTAGTTTCGAGTCTTCTTTCGTGGTTTATATTGTAATGCACTCTACAGTCTCTAAGTTTTTTATTATGCAAGCTGACTTTCTTCACGCTTTCACGTGCCAGTTTCTTAATACCAGCCATCTCTTTTCTCTCTTTCTGCGACTGCAATATTTTATGATGCAATGCTTCAGCTGTTTCCTGGTTTTTATGCAAAAAATTATCAAGATTACGCTTTACAATATCATTCACATAATTCCTGATAGTCTGACCACCAGGTTCCATAAGTTGTGATCCGAGTTTCGTTTTTGTCTGAGACTCAAACACAGGCTCCTGCACTTTTAGCGAAATAGCGGCAGCTATGCTTGCCCTGATATCACTTGTATCAAAGTCTTTTCCGTAAAAATCTCTGATAGTTTTAACAATTGCCTCCCGAAATGCAGCCTGATGAGTACCGCCCTGAGTGGTATGCTGCCCATTAACAAAAGAGTAATACTCCTCGCCATACTGCTTTGAGCTGTGCGAAAAAGCAAACTCAAGATCACCCTCTTTAATGTGTATTATCGGGTAAAGTATCGGACCATTCCCGTTTATAGTTCTTTCCAGAAGGTCTTTTAGTCCGTTTTTAGCTTGAAACTTCTGGCCGTTATATGTTATGGTAAGACCATTGTTTAAAAAGACATAGTTCCATAATAGTTTTTCAACATATTCCGGAATATAGTGATAATTCCCAAACACTTCTGCATCGGGAGTAAAAGTAACCAGCGTCCCGTCTTTATCATCCGTATTCTGAATTTTATAATCCTTGAGAAGATCACCCCTGGAGTACTCTACAATCTTTGTTTTCCCTTCCCTCACAGATTTTGTAAGAAAATAAGAGGAAAGAGCATTAACAGCTTTTGAGCCAACGCCGTTCAGACCAACAGCCTTTTTAAAAACTTTGGAATCATATTTTGCACCGGTATTGATCTTTGAGACACAGGCATTAACCTTTCCAAGAGGTATTCCACGACCATAATCACGAATAGATGCCGTTTTATCCTGAATTGCAACTTCGATTACTTTGCCATATCCCATTACAAACTCATCAATGGAATTATCAATTACCTCCTTTATAAGTACGTAAATACCATCATCCTGCGATGCACCATCACCAAGTTTACCGATATACATTCCGGGGCGCATTCTGATATGCTCACTCCATTCAAGTGACCGCACATTATCTTCTGTGTACTTCTCAGACATTTTGCTTTATTTCATTTTGCGGCAAAATTAAACAAAGAAACCTTTGCATCATAAGGGTTACAGGAAAAGTTATCAAGAAATTTACTGTTAATATCTTTATCTCATATCCACAACTTCAACATCCGGATAGTCAGCAGTTTTAAAAGAAAAGTCAGAATCCTTAATTTCAATATCAGGGGTAAACTTATTTATTACATACGAATAGCTGCTGCCACTATTGTCAAATATGGTAAAGTCGAGGATTTCAAGTTTATCTTTATCAATTATTATCCTCACCTTCGAGAAGTTCTTACCCTCATTAGGAGTCATATCAATTACATAAACATCAGTTCCATACTGAAAAGTTTCTCTGACAAACTTAGATTTGTAATCCTTTTGATAGGAAGAGAAAAGATTGTTCGGAGTTATTGATTCATCATTATCCTCAACAGAGTTTATCTGCACCTCTTCTGCATCTTCAATATATGTCCAGACCGTCTCACCATCACATATTATTTTCTGCCCTGCAATTTCCAGATTATACTTATCACCCGTCACTACCAGCACACCATCTTTACTCTCATCAATACCAGCCTCCTTATTTTGCATTTTGTATGTAAATTCGGCTTTGAACGATTTGTATGCTTCTGTTTTTTGGGAAACCTTATCAAGTATTTCTCTTGATTTCCTATCTCCTTTTTCTGTATTCTGCGCAAAAAGTGCAGGAATAAGTACAATGGCAATCAGTATGGCAATTATTTTTTTCATCTGTTCTGTTTTAAACGATTATTGTTTTAGGATAATCAACTCTTTAACAATGCTTAATTAGAATATTTCATAATTCTCAAGCACTTCTTTCATCCAAATCCTTCAAATATTGTTCCAAAGCCATCTCATTGGAAACTCTGACTTCTCTTGCTTTACTTCCCTCAAAAGGGCCGACAATTCCCGCCGCCTCAAGTTGATCAATAATTCGACCGGCACGATTGTATCCCAACTTCAATTTTCGCTGTAATAAAGAAGTAGAGCCTTGCTGTGTCTGGACAATTATTTTTGCAGCATCTTCAAAAAGGCTATCTCTTTCTGACGAATCATATTCAGCGGGGCCATCATTCTCTTCATCTGCATATTCAGGTAAATGGAAAGCATCAGGGTAGGCACGTTGCGAGCCAATGAATTCTGTGACCTTATCAATTTCAGGAGTATCTACAAAAGCACACTGTAGTCGTATCATCTCGCTTCCGGTTGACATGAGCATATCACCACGACCTATGAGCTGATCAGCACCTCCGCTGTCAAGAATTGTCCTCGAATCTATCTTTGAAATAACCCGAAAAGCAACTCTTGCCGGAAAATTAGCCTTTATTGAACCAGTAATGATATTTACGGATGGACGTTGTGTTGCAATAATAAGATGAATGCCCACCGCCCTTGCCAACTGTGCAAGCCTCGTAATGGGTATTTCAATTTCCTTTCCTGCTGTCATTATCAAATCAGCAAATTCATCAACCACAAGCACAATATATGGAAGGAATCTGTGTCCGTGAAGCGGATTAAGCTTTCTGGATTTAAACTTTACATTATATTCTTTTATATTCCTGACCTGTGCATCTTTGAGTAGTTCGTATCTGTTATCCATCTCTATACTCAGCGAATTAAGAGTACGAACCACTTTCCTGGTATCTGTAATAATAGCCTCCTCTGAATCAGGCAATTTGGCGAGATAGTGCCTTTCAATTTTTGAATAAAGTGTGAGTTCCACTTTTTTCGGATCGACAAGAACAAACTTCAACTCTGACGGATGGCGCTTATAAAGCAGTGACACAATAATGGCATTAAGGCCGACAGACTTCCCCTGACCTGTTGCACCGGCCATAAGCAGGTGTGGCATTTTAGTAAGATCGGCCACAAAGCTTTCATTGGCTATTGTTTTCCCAAGCCCAAATGGAAGTTCATAATTCTTATGCTGAAACTGATCAGAGCTGAGAACCGATTTTAGGGAAACGGTATCGGGATTTTCATTAGGCACCTCAATTCCAATTGTCCCTTTACCAGGAATAGGGGCAATAATACGAATCCCAAGAGCAGAAAGGCTCAGAGCTATATCATCCTCAAGGTTCTTAATCTTTGATATTCTGACACCGGCAGCAGGAATAATTTCATAAAGCGTAACAGTTGGTCCGATTGTAGCCTTAATTTTTTGAATCTTAATAGAATAATTACCCAGGGTCTCAACAATTCTGTTTTTATTTCTTTCCAGCTCCTCCTTATGCACAGAAATCTTATCATTGCCATGTTCTGCCAGCAAATCAAGTGGTGGAAACTGATAGTTTGCAAGTTCGAGATGCGGATCGTAGGGCTCATCAATTGTTTTGTGATCAGCATCCCCATTCTCTAACTGCTTTTCATTTACTTCTAGAACATCTTCCTTTGGCGGCTCAATCGTGAGCTCAATATCATCTTTAACCTCTGCCTCTACAGGCTTTTCAGGAATTTCAGGAGTGAGGTCAATAATCTGATTTTCCGGCATTACCTCTGGAATAGAATCGTTCCAGTCTTTGTCGTCATCGTCATCGACAGAAAATTCTCTTGTATTATATTTATCTTCAAGCGGACTATTTGTTCCCTTCGATTTCTTATCCTTTTTTTTTCTGCTTCCCAAATTAATATTTGGTGCTTTCAGGTTGATATTAAAGTTGATAATCAGAAAACTTAAAAACAAAAACAGCAGAAGCAATCCTGCTCCCAGATTTCCCAACCCAAGCTCAATCCAGTTGGCTAACTGATTACCGAAGGATCCTCCAAGAATAGCAAGAGTATCGTTATTTCCAAAAAGAAATCCTAAGGTGACCGACAACCACAGCATTATCAAAATTGACAAGCGGGTGGTTTTCCATACCGGCAATACTGCTTTTTTAAAAAGAATATGAAAACCGTAAATAAATAACAGAAAAGGGAAGATATAGGCACCTATTCCAAACCAATCTTCAATAGCCCATTTTGACAGGCTCCTTCCCAATTTCCCAATCCAGTTATGCGCCGTCCCTGAAGGTATTGAGGCATCAGACTGCCAGGTGAAGAAATATGATGTAAGAGCAATGAATAAGGCAATAGAAAACAATACCAAAAACAGCCCGACAAGCTTATGGAATTTCTCATTTCTAAAAAAGATGCCCATCGATTTGATGAAGCCACCATTTTTCCTTTTCGCTCCGGCTGAATTTTTCTTTTTAGAACCTGATTTAACGCTTTTCGACTTCCCTGCCATTAATTATTAACCTCCAAACATATTACTAAACTCATCCATTGTCATTACTTTGTAGCCTTCAGGTATCTCAAACTCATTATCTGAGACTTTCTTTTTCTCAACTTTAATAGCAGAAAACTTCATTGTCATTCCTTCATCAGCTGAAGAATATTCAAGCATTACGCCATCAATATCTTTAAACAATGGGTTATTATAATTCATAGTGCCTGAGCCAAGTTCGTCAGTAAAATAAACTGCATGTTCACTTGGATTATCACCTTTGGTTTTAACAATAGCTTTCTTACAGGTATATCCTGCTATCTCCTTTGTTTCATTTGTTACTTCAACATCAACATCAGGAACATCAGCATTCTGTGCTTCAATTTCTTGAGTTGACATTGTCATTGCAAACTTCTGCCCCATCATATCCATAAGAGTAACAGCATCTTTTTTTTCAGCATCAAAAATTACAACAGTAGTACCCATCCCCATGCTCATCTCTACTCTTGACTTATTACCCTTAATAATAAGTTTCATTGTTTTAGGCATCATTGCTGCTGTTTGCGCGTCAATATCATCGCCATAAGTGATATTATAAACAATAATACCCGTAAAGTCTTTTGCTTCAGCTTTTCCGTATCCGGCAAAAATAAAAGCCGAAAGCAATAACACTAAAAAAAATCTTATCTGTGTTTTCATCGTAATAAGTATTAATTAAAAAATCAACTTTTAGAATTGCAATAATCAAAAAAATTATTCTTCAAAAATAACAATTTTTTCAATAACATCACCTGCTTCAATTTCATCAACTACATCAACATTTTCAACTACTTTACCAAATACAGTATGGACACCATCAAGATGCTGCGTATTATCACGATTGTGACATACAAAAAACTGTGACCCACCGGTGTCTCTTCCGGCATGCGCCATTGACAAAACACCCCGGTCATGATACTGGTTTCCGCCATTGGTTTCACATTTAATATTGTATCCAGGGCCACCGGTTCCATCACCTTTCGGACAACCACCTTGTATTACAAAACCGGGAATCACCCTGTGAAAAGTAAGTCCGTCGTAATATCCTTTTTCTGACAGGTCAATAAAGTTCTTAACTGTTCCGGGAGCATCCTTTTCAAAAAACTCCACTACCATCATACCTTTTTTTGTATGTATCTCTGCTTTTTTCATATTATATTTAATTTCTATTAATATCTCTTTTAAACGTTTTGATTGGAATCTTTCATCCTGATATTTTCCGCCCCATAACCACCTGTAACCATTTCAAAATTAATGTATAAAACGGAACAACTTATTCCACCTTACCTTACCTCCCAGTAGTGATTTTTCAGGATCCAATGACAACCAAACAAATGAAGCTTTTCCGACAACATGATCTTCAGGAACAAAACCCCAGTACCTTGAGTCGGCTGAATTATGGCGATTATCACCCATCATCCAGTAATAATTCATTTTGAATGTGTATGAGTCAGCCTCATCACCATTAATATAAATTTTATCGTCTTTAATTTTCAAATCATTGCCTTCATAAACTTTTATCAATCGTTTATAAATGCTGATGTTGGTCATATCAAGCTTTATTGTTCTGCCTTTTTTTGGGATGTAAATTGGCCCGTAATTATCAATATTCCATTTATATAATGAGTCATACGGAAACAGGTCGGGATTCCAAACTCCTGGTTTCTCCATAACCTTTTCCACTTTTCTAACTGATGGCCGCTCCTTAAGCAACGCTGCTGCCTCGCTTGTTAATGGTAGCTTGTGCATCGGATCTCTCCGCCAATAGTTATAATCCTCATCCGAAATATCAATCTTATCCCTGAACTTTTTATTTATCCCCTTCGGGGCATCAACAAAATATTTGAACTGTCCGTCGGGAGCAAGGGGATTGATTTTACCATTGAGATAAATGACCTGATTTTTAATTTGCAGCGTATCTCCTGCTATAGCAATACACCTTTTGATATAATTCTCCCGCTTGTCAACCGGGCGATAAACAATGTCACCATACCTCCTCTTATTTTTCCAGGCATTATTGCGTCCTACCTCTTTAATCAATCTGTAATAGCTTATATTACTCTGAAAAACAGTTGAGACCGTATCTCCTTCAGGATAATTAAAAACCACAACGTCATTATTTTCAATTTTTTCGAATCCGGGAAAACGGTAATAGGGAAAATGAATCCACTCAACAAATGATTTTGTACTGGTTGAAAGAGGCATTGTGTGGTGAACAAATGGAAACGACAACGGAGTATTAGGAATTCGTGGGCCGTACGCTATTTTACTAACAAACAGAAAGTCACCGCGCAGAAGAGTTTTTTCCATTGAAGATGTCGGGATGGTGTAAGCTTCAATCAGGAAAGTTCGGATTATTGTTGCCGCAATAACTGCAAAGATAATAGCATCAGTCCATTCCCTGACAACACCTTTCTTAAATTTCTTGCGGTCGTCAACAGAGACAAACTTCTCCTTGTCCGAAAAGCCAAGATACGGCAGATAAACAAAAGGAAAAATGACAGCAACGCCCTGTTCCCATAACGCATTTTTTTCAAACCCTTTGGCAAACTCTACAATCATCAGCATTACCATAAACACATTAAGAAAAGGAACCAGCAGGAAAATATACCACCAAAGAGGTTTTTCAATGATCTGCAACCAGACATACAAGTTATAGAACGGAACCAGTGTTTTCCAACCGGGTTCTCCCGCTTTTTCAAAAATTCCCCACGCAAACACTGCTATTATTGTGAAAGAAACCGGCAATAAAAAGAAAAGGCCTAACATATTATGATTATCTTATGAACACTAATTTTTGAGGGTGCAAAATTCCACTTTTTTTGTCAGAAATAATAATTTATTCTCACAAAATTTGTTAACGAATGAATTTTGGCATTATTGCAGGTTATGTTGTCATTCGTTTTTACATATCTGCAATCGCATTTGGTGTTGTTGTGTTGCATCTCGTTGGTGTTGTCACCAACGAGACAATCCCAACGATGAGCTATCAGGTTGGAGACAACTCTAACCTGAGGCAGGGGTGTGAAATCCTTTCAGGTTGAGCGACAGCCTGTGGAATAAAAACCTGAAAGGCTGAGTTTGGCCTACCTATTATTTGTAATAGTTATACCGTTAACTTAAAAATCCATACCATTTACTTTATTTTAATTTATTATTCGGTGATTTATTCCTATTTTTGTTATCAATAAATAGATGTAATCTTCAATCACCAAAAACAAAAAAATGAAAAAAAAAGTTCTATTATTATTAACCGGGCTTTTGTTCTCAGGGATTTCTATTTCTCAGAGCTGGGCACCGCAGGGTTCAGAGTGGTACTACGATTTTCAATCCTTTAATTTTGTTGGATATGTAAAAATTTCAAACACCGGTGATACGGTTATCAACAGTATTAATTGCACTATACTGTCAAAAGAACAAATAATCCTGGATTATTTAAACGGTCAGGTTGATACGGTACAATTGGGGAGCGAGTATATGTATTCTGATGAGGATAAAGTTTATATTTACAGGCAGCAAACCTTTTTCACGCTTTATGATTTCAGTGCAAATACGGGCGATTATTGGGAAATACCGGCACTGTTCAACGGTGTATGTGATTCTACCGGAAAAGTTATTGTTGACAGTATTGAAACGACAGTTATAAACAATGAAACGTTGAGAGTATTATATTGCAGTGCATACGATGGTTCACACTGGACGCTCGGGCATAAGATAGTTGAGAAAATTGGTTGCATTGATTCGTATATGCTGCCGGAGGGCACTTCTAATTGTGGTGTTGCCGATGTTGTTGAAGCAGGTGCTTTACGCTGCTATTCAGATGACAACTTCGGGTTGTACAGTACCGGAATAGCCGAATCCTGCGACTTTATTACCGGCATCAAAGACTTTCGAAAAAATGATTTTACAGTCAGTGTTTACCCGAATCCGGCAAAGGATTATGTTATTATTTCCATTCCTGCAAATAATAATGAGGATATGGAAATAATCATAAGTGATATTTTTGGCAATAAGGTTGAAAAATCTTTCATATATAAGACGGTCGGAAATGAAAGTAACGGCAATCTGAAATATATTTGGGATTCACGTGAG
>JAOZOC010000427.1 GCA_029933495.1 Bacteroidales bacterium | reverse complement strand
TAGAACGGAAGTTTCCTAAACTTCAGATTCAGGTTCGAGTCCTGGTGGGGCTACAGAGATAAAAACCGTAACTATTATAGCATAAATAGTTGCGGTTTTTTATTGCCGAGAATGAAGGGCTGTTTTCTTAATATTTGTTACATTGCTCTTGAAAAAGTAGCAACGAAACATTTTTTTTGAAAACATTTGCTTTTTGAAAACACTTTTTAGTACTTTTGGAACTTCAATTTTAAAAGCAGATTATTATGAATATACCGGAAGAATTAAAGTACACCAAAGACCACGAATGGCTTAAGATAGAAGGTGATGAGGCATTTGTTGGCATTACTGATTTTGCCCAGAAGGAACTCGGTGATATTGTCTTCGTTGAGGTTGAAACTGTTGATGAGACACTTGATAAAGAGGAAGTATTCGGCACAATCGAAGCTGTAAAAACAGTATCTGACCTTTTGTTGCCTATTGATGGCGAAATAGTTGAGTTTAATGAAAAGCTGGAAGATACTCCGGAGTTGATCAACAATGACCCTTACGGTGACGGTTGGATAATAAAAATAAAAATTACTAATCCTGGTCAGGTTGATGACCTGCTGAATGCACCGGACTACAAGGCTTTAATTGAGGGATAAGTATAATAAAATCAATTTGGAGTCGTTTTCATTAAAAGTAATTTTTTGATTTTGAAACTTTTTTTTGTAATTTAGCGCACTCTTTTAAAAAGTAAATAACAATGATTGATAAAAAGAAAACACCCAAAGCTGATCTTGAAAGAAGAAAAGGTCTTTTTCTTGAGATAGGAATGGTAGTAGCTCTTGCTGTTATTTTTCTTGCTTTTAACTATAAAAGTTACGAGAAGCAGGAGCTAACATTGATGACAAGGACTGTTGATAATGCAGAAGAGGAAATGGTGCAGGTTACCCAGCAGGAAAAACCACCACCACCACTCAAACCACCACAGCAAACATCTGTTATAGAAATTGTTGAGGATGATGTGGAAATTGAAGATGATATTGAAATTGACGTTGAGGCTGACCAGGAGACTGAGGTACAGGAGTATGTTCCGGTTGAAGAGGTCGAAGAAGAAGAGGCAGAAACTCAGATATTTCAGGTTGTTGAAACAATGCCTGAATTCAAAGGAGGTAATGCTGCCAGGATCAAATACTTACAGAATAACCTGAAGTATCCCACAATGGCACGTGAAAGTGGTATTCAGGGAAAGGTCTTTGTAACTTTTGTGGTTGAAAGGGATGGTTCTATTACTGATGTGAAAGTGCTTAGAGGTATTGGTGGCGGATGCGATGAAGAAGCTGTCCGTGTTATAAAGGGTATGCCCAAATGGAGCGTAGGTAAGCAACGGGGTAAACCTGTAAGAGTTCAGTTTAATATGCCTATTGTATTTAAACTTGCAGGATAATAGTAAAAATATTTAAAAAGCCGGCTTGAAGCCGGCTTTTTTTGTCAAAAATTGCACAACAAATGTGTTCTTCCGATATGTTCCCTGCACTTAATTCAATTAATTTTCCCATTTCCTTCTTGTTTTAAATGTACTCTGAAGCTATACCACTTTCAACTTCCATTTCCCCCGTTTAAAATACCACACCGCAGCAATAGTCATAGCCGACTCGGCAATCACAATTGAATAATAGACACCTGTTTCACCAATACCCAGACTTAGTGCAAGAAAATAAGCCAGCGGTATTTCCAACACCCAGAAACAGAAAAAATTAATTTTGGTAGGCGTAAGCGTATCACCCGCCCCGTTCAATGCCTGAACCAATACCATTCCAAGGCCATACATAACAAAACCATACGCCAGAATTCTTAAACTCAGAGTGCCGCTGACAATAACGGCCGGATCATCAATGAACAGCCGTATAAAAGCCGAAGGGAACAGAATAAGGATAATGCTAATCAATCCCATAGAAGCCATATTTACCTTTCCGACAGCCCATACTGATTTTTCGGCACGATCCGGCTTTTTTGCACCGAGGTTCTGCCCTACCAGAGTAGCGGCTGCATTGCTGATTCCCCAGGAAGGTAACAGGGCGAACAGGATAATCCGGAGAGCAATGGTATATCCTGCTATCGCATTACTTCCAAATTCAGAAATGATTCTGACCAATCCTATCCAGCTTGACATAGCAATCACATTCTGGCCAATCCCACCTATGGATAATTTTAATAATGACCTGATAGTTTGCAGATGAACTGAAATATGACTTATCAGTAATTTTACTCTTCCGTTTCCTCTGAAAAGCAGGTAAAACTGGTATATCACAGCAAGTCCGCGACCAGTATTTGTAGCAACAGCAGCACCCATCACTCCGAGTTCAGGAAATGGCCCTATCCCGAAAATAAGCATTGGGTCCAGGATCAGGTTGATAATATTAGCAATCCAAAGCACACGCATTGAAATGGCCGCATCGCCTGCACTTCTGAATACCGCATTAATGATAAATAACAGCATAATAACGGCATTGCCTCCCAGCATAATAGCAGTATAGCCCGACATATCGGTGTATATCTCTTGTGAAGCACCCATCAACTGCAACAGTTCAGAAGCATAGATAATTCCGGGGATAGCTATTAATATCGAAACAAATAATCCGGTGATAATCGACTGAAAAGCTGCTTTGGCTGCTGCTTCAGGATTCTTCTCCCCGATCCTTCTAGAAACCATAGCAGTGGTAGCCATACTTAATCCAACGCCGATAGCATACACAATAGTAACCAACGATTCGGTTATGCCCACAGTGGCTACAGCTTCTGCTCCCAATTTAGAAACAAAATATATATCTACAATAGCAAAAATGGATTCCATCACCATTTCCAGAACCATCGGTACAGACAACAGAAAGATAGCCCGCTTAAGACTGCCAGTTGTAAAATCCTGCTCTGTCCCGGCAATGGCCTCCTTAACATCCCCTACTATTTTATTAAATTTATTGCCGTCTTTGTTCATCATTCATAAAAATTTCAACCCAGCTTATGTAACAGGAAATGAGTAACGAGCTGAACTACTGCATAAGCAAGGGTAATCAGGGTTCAAAGTTAGTCTATATCTTTTATTCATTTTGTTGTCTTGAAAAATATTGATATATTTGCATCAATAATATTAACCTCCATAGTTAACAGGAATTTGTACTAAAGCAGATTTGCGGCAATTTATGAGGGAGTCATTGATAAATATAAACAACAAAAAGGTGTATATATCTACCCAATATGGTGTGATATATACACAAAATGTGAACATATAAGAAGTTACCTGCAAGCTAAAAGAACAGCATTGTAGCATACAATATAAAAATTGATAGAAAATGATAAATTTGTAAAATAATTAAAAAATAAGAAAATGATAAAAAAAATTGGAATTACAACACTTGTACTAATTGCATTAGCAGTTACTTATTACTTTCTCACAAAAGAGAAAAAAGATATTAAAGTTCAAAAAGAACAAGTTACAATTGGAATGGTAACATTCCCAGGATATGCACCTCTTTATCTTGCAAATGAAAAAGGTTTGTTTGAAAACATCGAAGTTGAATTAGTAAGAATTGAAGCAATTGGTGATTTACGTT
>JAOZOC010000426.1 GCA_029933495.1 Bacteroidales bacterium | reverse complement strand
TCAGAAGCATAAGCAAAAAGCCTGTTGCAATTATGGCACCCCCTTGAAATCCTCCACCGGGTGAAAGGTGTCCGTGAATAAAAACATAAGCTCCAAGAAGGACGATGGCAGGAAACAGTAATTTAGAACCTGATTTTACAATACTGCTTGAAGGGAAAAGTACTGAACGTTCACCCACCTCGTGACGACGTTTATACAAAATTCCACCCAATGCAGTTGCTGCTAAAAACAGAACTGTTACCTCTCCAAGTGTGTCAAACCCCCTAAAACTTACGATAATACTCGTTATTGTATTAGCAACATTAAGTTCGCTTACGGTTTTTTCAAGATAAAAATCCTTTACTCCGGTTTCGACTACAGGACCATATTTTCCTAAGTCCATAAAACTAATGACCAAATAATATCCGGTCACAGCCAATAATAATAATACTATAACCTTTTTCATTTCACAGCTGATTTAATGTCATCTTTATCTTTAAATTCATTCTCATTACGCACAGTATTACGTATGGTAATGAGGAATATAATAGTAGTAAGTGCTACTCCGATAGCGGCTTCAGTTAATGCAACGTCCGGCGCCTGGAGCAAAAAGAATAATGCTGATAAAATAAGACTAATTACACCTGTGGCAATTACTGCATAAAGTAAATCCTTCTGCACAATTGCATAAATAGCAGCTCCAATCATTAAAGCTATCAGAAAAAACATTAATATAACAAATGCCATTATTTTTCCTCCATTTTTTGATTATCAATAAACTCTTTATAAGCATCCATATCTTTATCTTTACTTTTGATAAACGGATATGTTTTGCCTTTATACATTGCCCTGGCTAATGCGTGCGAACTAATTGGGTTTGAAAAGGCGATAAATATTAAAATAACCATTGCCTTTACAATCCAGGTCCAGTCATTTTCCAGTTGTATAATACCAACACCAAAAATGACACTCATAGCACCTAAGGTAGTGGCCTTTGTTCCGGCCTGAAGCCTGTTGTAAACATCAGGCATACGGAATATTCCTAATCCTCCTAAGAAAAGGAAAATGCTTCCAAGGACAAGAAAAAATCCTCCTATAATCTCAAATAAACTCATAACGCACCCTCCAAATATCTGGCTATTACTATTACACCAATGAACCCGAGCACAGCATAAACCAAAGCCACATCCATATAAATAAAACGATCGAATACATATGATAGCAGCACAAGGCCTGAAACAATAATAACTGTAAGAGTGTCAAGTGCTACAACCCTATCTCCGGCTGAAGGCCCTTTCACAAAACGGACTGCCGATAGGAAAAGTCCTATTATCATAAAAAATAATGCTATATAAATTATATAGGTCATAATTAAAAGATTTTTAATAATATTTTTTCAAAACTTTCAGCAATTTCTGTAAATGCTTCTTCAGGATTGGTTGTTTTTACATCAATCCAGTGGATATAAAAAGTATCATCAACAACATCAACCGTTAATGTTCCGGGAGTAAGTGTAATACTGTTTGCCAAAACCATTTTTGAATAGTTGGTTGTCAGCTTTGTCTTAAACTTTACAATACCGGGATTAATAGGCAAAGATGGAGATAGTACCCTACGGGCCACATCCATATTTGAGTTAATCAATGCAATGAGAAAGACAATCAGATACCATATCATATACATTATTTTAACAGGGGAAAAAATCAATATGGTACAGCAGGTAAAAAGTCTTATACTTAAATAGGAAATTACCATTGTGGTCAAAGCTCCGATAATAAGTTCCTGGGTTGCAAAAGAGCTGGTAAATGCTATCCAAACCAGCATCAGAAAAACCCAGTTTACAATAAAATTAGATAGTTTATTCGCTAACGATAAATTTTGCATAAGGCATCTTTTTAATTAATCTAATTCATATTTTTTACCATCAAAATAGCGCATAAACTGAACCCTTTCATACTCGGCAGGATTCGGGCTGTTTATCTGGCTCATTTTGCCTTTGAAGTCATCAATTTTTTCAAACTCATGTTTGACCATCCAGGCTTTAAGGTCTTCAGTCATTTCTTCGATATAATTAATGCCGTGTTTATAAAGTGCAGAAACCACCTGAACGGCATCAGCACCTGCTAATAATAACTTTACAACAGAGGCCCCGTCATGAGCACCTGTAGAGGCAATTAAATCGCAACCTAATCTGCCTGACAGAATAGCTGTCCATCGTAAAGAAATTGCTAAATCAGATGAGTGACTTAATATGTTAGAAGGAAGGATTGTGAAGTTGTCAATATCAAAATCAGGATGAAAAAAACGATTGAATGCCACAATACCCTGAATTCCACTTTCTGATAATTGTTTTGTGAAAGAAGCAAGGTTTGAAAAATAGTAACTTATTTTAATTGCTACAGGAATATTCAGGTTCTCTTTTATTTTTTCTGCTAATTGAAAATATTTCTTTTCAATATCTTCACTGCTTTTTGAGAAATCAGATGGCAGGATAAATAAATTTACCTCAAGTGCATCAGCTCCTGCTTCCTGTATTTTCTTTGCAAAAAATGACCATTCGTAAGAACAAACACAATTTATACTGGCAATTACAGGGATTTTAATATTGCTCTTAGCTTCTTTTATAAGATCCAGATAGTCTTTAATATTATCTTCCTTAATTTTGTAATCATAGTAATCAAGGTATTCAAGATTTGGAGTTTTTTCCTTTAACTCCTCTCGAACTATACTTTCATACTCATTGAAAATTTCTTCTTCAAAGATAGATTTTAATACAACGGCACCTGCACCGGCACGTTCTATCTTCTTTAGATTATCTAATGACTGCGTAAGACTTGAGCTTCCTACGACAATCGGAGATTTAAGTTTTAATCCTAAATAACTGACTGACAAGTCCATAATATATTTTTTTGATATTAAAGTGCGGCAAAAGTAGGGAAATATGTATTTATATTGACTCTAAATAGATAAGTAGTGGAAATTTAGAAATATTTATAAATAAGGAAAGTAATGTGACAAGCATTCGCAGTTGTCACATTAGTTAATTTTTTTAAATCTGAAAACATCAATTCCTACCATATACTGCGGAACTGCAGCCGGATTTTTACCAATGGTTTTAATCGTAACAGTATTGATGCCTTTATGGAGATTAAATGTTCCCAGGCTACCTGAATCCTTTATCACCTCTTTACCTGTCTGGTCGTGATATCCTGAGAATACTTTTTTACAATAAACCCCGTTGAAAGCTACCTTAAAATCTGCATAGTCAATGGCTTTTGTGAATGTTATATCTACTTTATATTTCCCTGCCATCGGAATAATGAAATCGGCTGTAAGTGTTGCACCGGCTACCCCTGCTATCCACCAGAGTTGTGTATTGTTGCTCCACTTCAGGTCATCAATTGACTGAAGGTAGTAGTTGCCATTACTCACTTCAAGAACTCTCAGGTCTTCGCCTTCCAGAATGCCGTTTTTAACCGGTTTTGGTTTTATGAGGTCTGTCTTTTTCAGGGCAACCGGTTGTTTTGCCGCTTCCGCATCCGGTTTGATATTAAATGTGCCGCCCGGCTTCATATACCAAAATGAGATGGGTGCATAGTTGATGATTGTT
>JAOZOC010000425.1 GCA_029933495.1 Bacteroidales bacterium | reverse complement strand
ATCATCTTTTCGGCGAAACTGCCCAATAAGAAATTATCGAAGCCCGAGTGGCTTTTTGTACCCATTATTAAAAGGTCGGCTTTCCCCGAATCAATATAATCTTTAAGAGCGTGATAGGGTTTTACACGTTTTTCGCCAATGAATTCAATATTTGGCTTTATATTATCATAACCTTTTAAATTTTTCTCTATAAAGTTTTCAAAACTCTCTTTTTGTTTTTCAAAAAAGACCTCTGATATCTTCTTGAAATCCGTGTTTCCGAATTCCCTGTAATCTTCAACGGCAACTTCTCCCAACTCTGAATAATATGGCAGGTGGCCTATATGCAGGCATGTAACTGCTGGTTTGGGGTCTATAAGCGAGCAAAAATCCATCGCTTTGTGCAGTATTCCTATCGACATATCTGTCTGATCGAGAGCAATGACTATGTTTGAAAGCTTCTGTTTCGATTCCTCCGGAATTATCAGCGTAGAAGCAGGAATATGCCTGATGATATATTTTGCCATTATTCCGTGAGACCCTTTTCCCTTTCCTATTACAATCAGGTCGGTATCGGTTTTGTTGAACTGGTAGTAAAACATCTCAACAAAGAACCCTGCGAGAGCATGATTTTTAACGTTCTTGATGTTTGGAAAACATTTGTCGAATCTCTGATGCATCTTTTCACCGAAGGCTTTCAAAAGCATGTCGCCTCCTTTTTCAGTTGACTCTTGCAAGTCGTAAAACATGTCCCTCGCTGTAAAGACAAAAAGGTTGTTCACATGATTGATTGGGAGATGCCTTGATAAAAAATCGACAAACTTACAAAGTTTATGGTCGAGGTCGGAAAAGTCCATCCCAACTATTAAATTATTTGGTTTCATAATATTTTGTTTTTAAATTATTTTACAACTTATGACCACTTAATGACACCCTTTAAGCATCAATCACCCAGTATCCTAAAACCGGTTCATCAACTATACCCACCTCATCCATAAACTCGCCCATATATGGCGTGTAGAAATTTATCCCGTTAATATTATCATTGGGGAACTCAACAGTATAGACAATAACTTTTGTATCCTTCAAGAGATCAAGGAGCCTGACTGCCTCACGCCGCTTAATTTTAAAATGCTTCTCAAGAAATTTTATCATCTGCCATCTGCCGACTGAATAACCTTCTTCCAGTTTGATCCCGAATTTCTCTTTAAGAGCTTCACCTACGGCCGAGATGGAATGTCCACTGCTCAGGTCACGGCAATAGGTCTCATTCAGGTCAATAAGCAGCACCTTTGTTTTGGCATATATTTTCTCTATCTCTTTCAGATGCTTCTCAAGTCTCTCCCTCTCAGTCAAAATCTTTGAAGTCTCTCTGTTGAGAAATTCCATCTCCTCAGGTGTTATATCATTTCTCGATTTTATGGATATCTCTTTTAAAGATTTTTTAAGCTCTTTGATCCATCTTTTGTATTCGTTAAAATCTTCAAACTTTTTACCTTGAGTGTCCATATCCCCCTTCTGTAAGCCGCTGACCATATCAATAAGAAGTTCCAAAGAATGAAGTTCTTCCATTATACTGTTCTTTTCAGCATCAAGCTTTTCAAGTGTTTCCTGAAGCGATTCCCTGTCTTTCTTGTCGTGGTAAAGAGTAATTTTTTTATCCTTCTTTTCCAGCCATTTTTCCAAATCATTAAAACTTTTCATATCCATAATTTTTAAATTATTACAATTACAAAGATCTACGACCGCATTATCAACATTGGAATTTTTTCATTTACCATGATTATTTTTTCACCCCTTTGAAAGGTTTTCTTCCTTTTTCCTGAACAACCTCAATCTTAGTAGATAAGAAATCCACATATTCACATAACGGTTTATCTATTCGGGTGAAATTTACACCAACTATTGGATTATTTGTTTTCATAACTATTGTTTTTACTGTTTTATTTAAAAATTTATTTAGAATGCTATTAATGTCAGGCATCTATTATCCAGGTACCAAACAGCGGTTCAACATAAACGTCGGCTTCTGCCGCGGTTTCTCCCTCATCCATAAAGTCGTCCATATAAGGGGTATAAAAAACGAGGTTTTCAGCAAACTTATCCCTTGGAATTTTTGTGCAATACTTTAACACCTTTCTTTCAACCAGGAGTTTTACAAGTTCGAGTGCAGAGTGTCGTTTGATATTGTATTTCTTCTCTAAGAAATTTACGAACTTTCTTCTGCCTTCGGAGTATCCTTTTTCAATTTTCGACCCAAATTCCATCTTAAGCGATTCGGCGACGGAAGAAATAGAGTGACCTTTACTCAGCTCACGACAATATGTCTCTTCAACATCAATCAGCAGAATAGTATTCTTTGCAATAAGTTCATCTGTAGCTTTCAGATGTTTTTCGAGTCGTTCCCTTTCGCCTTGCAGCCTCGCTTTTTCTCTTATGAGGAACTCACGCTCACCGATTGTCAAATCTTCTTTTGGTTTATCGTTCATATCTTTAAGAGCTTTTTTTAGCTCCTTGAGCCAACCTTTGTATTTCCGGTAATCATCAAACCGCTCAGGTGAGTTTTCTACCTTTCCGGAATGTGAATTATTTGCCAGATCAATAAGGTAATCAACATAATGCAACTCCTTAATAATTGTGTACTGTTCGTTTTTAAGTTTTTCAAGGGTACTCCTTAATGCTTCCCTGTCTTTTTGTTCGTGAGAAAGAGCGATCTTGCGATTCTTTTTTTCAGCCCACTTCTCTAAATTTTTAAAACTTTTCATATTGATATAATTTTTATGTTAGTATTATATGTCCAATTCTCCTCTTTTTTTATAAAACCTTATCACTAATCTTTTAACAATATCATTGAACAGGAACCATACAAAAGCATAACCCCATACAAACAATCCCCATTTCCAGCCAATAGGAGCTATCAGAAATCCGTAAACGCCTATCAGGGTTCCAATAACAGCCGAAGCGAGAGACGACATCCACAATTGTTTTGATGGGCCGGGGCTCTTAAAGAACCAGTCGTTATTTCTTGTATTATAGATTGTCCCATGTCCGGCAACTATCAGCTTAACGAATATTAATGACTGAACCATTTCGGTTGACATATTCCAAACGTGAAAAGCGAGAAAGAACAGCGTAAATGATGAAATCACCCCTGCAATTCCGAGCCAGGTTGATAAAACAAGAACTTCTTTCATATCCCAGCTAACAGGATATTCCCTTACTCTTGTGTTGTCATAAGATATCGTAAGGATAGGAATGTCATTTAGCAGGGCAAGTAAAATAATCATCAAAGCCGTAACAGGATAGAAATTGAAGACTACGATTGAAAGAGTCATAAAAAGAATAACCCTGATTGTTTCGGCAATCCTGTATGTGGTATAACTTTTCATTCTCTCAAAAGTTATCCTGGCTTGTTTTATTGCTGAATTTATAACATTAAGTCCGGGAGCCATAAGGATTATATCCCCGGCAGCCCTTGCAGCATCAGTGGCTCCGCTGACAGCAATTCCGCAATCGGCTTTTTTAAGTGCAGGAGCATCATTGACCCCGTCACCTGTCATCCCGACAATATGACCGGCCTTTTGCAGCTTGTCAACAATGAAATATTTATCTTC
>JAOZOC010000424.1 GCA_029933495.1 Bacteroidales bacterium | reverse complement strand
AGGACGATTGGAAAACAGAATCAGAAAAGAAAGGGGCTAAAAGTAATGTGAAGGATAATAAGACTTCTGTACCTTCAAATAAATCCAATGTTAAACCTGCTAATAAACCAGCGACTAGACCTGCTAATAAACCTTCGGGAAAATCAAAAGGAGGAGGAAAAAGGAGATAAAAATACATGCTGTACTAAATAGCCTTAAAACGGCACGTAGTGCCCAGTTTGAAGTCATGCCTTGGCGAGATTGAACTAAATCCCGATCTTTGGGTTTTCAATAGAATTTTATGAGGTAATAGTAAGAATATTGGGATAGAATTTCAAAATTCACATCGCATAGGTAATCAATCTCCTTGCATTTTTACACAGCTGCTGTATTTTTTTGTTTCAGATTATCCAGTTTAACAAAAGCAGATTTTTCAGGAAAATTATACCCTGTTTTTACAAAGTATCCTCAAATCGGCTTATATTTGCCTGAATATTGATAAAAGGGAGGCTGCTGTTAAACTATAAGAAAGGAAGAGCTACTGCAGTAAGTGCTCCTGCAAGAAAATCAGCAGTAATTATTTGGAATATGCTCTACAAAAACATTCCCTATGAGCCGCCAACAGAATATTTATTTCTAGATCAAAAAAGAAAAATGAAATTAGTGTCTCATATAAAAAAAAAGATTGCTAAATTTGACCTCAAACCACAAGATGTTGGATTTTATAAAAGCTTGAATACCAGTGCTGAAATTTGACGTTAGTTGGAATGCAAACAAATAAATTAATAAACATGCAAACCAAAATTATATTTATTATTTTAATTTTTTTTCATAATCCTGGCTTTAATCAGGAATTTCAATGGGTCAACAGTTTTGGTCATCACACTTCTGACTATTCTGCCTCAACAACTGTTGACCAGTATGGCAACGTTTATATAACAGGGTATGCTACTCAAGGAACTATAATAGGCACATATACCTTGGAAAATCGGGGGATTTATGTTGCCAAATTTGATTCTGGCGGGCAGTTTTTGTGGGCCAAAGAATCTGATGGAGCATTCGATACACAATCCTCCGGTATAACCTGTGATTCTCAGAACAATGTAATTGTAACCGGATATTACAGTAGCGGCATTTCTTTTGAAGGCATACAACTACCCAATGCAATACAACCTCGTATGTTCCTGGTAAAATACGATACTGATGGAAATTTGCAATGGGCAAAAAGCTTCGGATCAATAAACTTGACAGAAAAAACATTTACAAACTCATTAACTGTTGATAATGAAGGAATGATTTATATAACTGGTGCATTTAATCGCTTTTTGGTTTTTGACGATATCATGCTGGAAAGTAAAAATTCTGCAAGCTCAACTCACTTTGATATATTTCTTGCTAAAATTGATGGAAATGGAAATGCAATATGGGCAAAACGTGCGGGTGGTAAATATTCTGATTACGCATACTCCATCTCTATTGATAGTAAAAAAAACATTTACATATCTGGAGTATTTCAATCAAAAGAAGCTGATTTTGACAGTATATTTATAGACCTTGAGAATACCAATCTCAGAGATTTTGTTGCTAAGTTTGACACTTCAGGAAATGCAACATGGGTTAAATATTGTGAATTTGATAATGGAGGCTTTGCAGAAGCTACTAATATTAATACAGATAATAAGGGTAATTTGTATGCTTACGGGAATTATTTTGGTACAATAATTTTTGGTAATGATACATTAGCGGATTGGGGTAATTATTTATTAAAATTGGATAGTGCCGGCAACAATGTATTTGTTAAAAATTTAAAAACCGGAAACGCTATACCAAATAATTATATGGATGGCACCTGGTGGCGTAAAAGAGGCGACATAGCTATTGATCATGACAATAATATATTTTTATCTGCAAATTTTCGAGACACACTGGTATTCGAATCTGATACTCTAATAAGCTATCAAAATCAATATGGCTGGGGCTCTTCAGATATTTTTGTTGTAAAATATAATGAGATAGGGTATCCGCAGTGGGCTGTAAAAGCAGGCGGGTCTCTGGATGACTATGCTAATTCAATTGCAATTGACTCAACAAATCTATACATAAGTGGTTACTACTCAAGCCTGGAAGCTGCTTTTGGCAATTATACTATAACTAACAACAGTGGCAATAATGATAACGATTTTTACCTTGCTGGCATAAATGACACCTCACAAAATATTTGTCCTGTTATAAATTCAACATTAATCAGTTCAAACGAATATATATGTGAAGGTGATTCTGTATTACTTACATGTGAATCAAATTATGGTTCAAGCTATCTTTGGATAATAAATGACACGATATCACATTTTCAATATTCAAATAAATATTGGGTGAATGATTCACTTACTGCGTATGTTTTAGTAAATCCAAATACAATTTGTTCTGATACGTCCAATACTATTAAACTTAACAAATACCCAAAGCCAATTGTAGAAATTGAAGCTTTTCCTGATTCAATCCTGTGCCCTGATTCAATGATTAACTTATCTACTTATTTCGACACAAACTATCAATATTTCTGGTATCAAAATGATCAGCTGGTGGATTCCGTATTTCATAATCTTAATGTATTCTCAGAAGGAATTTATGTAGTAATTGTGAACAATAGTTTTTGTTATAATGCAGATACATTTCAGGTAATATCTAAAGATGTACCTATTATTGATCTTCCACAGGACACTCTAATCACTTATGTATTTCCGGTAATTTACGATGCCGGTCAGAGTGACAGTCAATATTACTGGATGTTTGAAGACAATTCCGATACAATTTCGTTTACTTCAACGGTAGAACTTACCGAAGAAGGGATGTACTATGTTTTTTTGACAAATGAATGTGGTAGTGACAATGATAGTCTATTTGTTGACAACCCTTTATATAGCATAAATGAAAATGGGGTTTCCGGTAATGAAATTATTATCTTTCCAAACCCCGCAAATAACATAATATCAATTTTAGAAAATAATAATGATCCTGTTAAACAGATAAAAATTTATAACCAATATGGACAATTAGTTGTACAGGTCAAATCACTAAAAAACAATATTAATGTCTCAAGCTTTGATAAAGGAATTTATATGCTAATTGTTGAAACAAAAAGAATGAAATATAGAAGGAAATTAATTATTAACTGATGTTACGCAGCAAATTTAGAACAATCATTATAAGGTGTTGATAACTTATCCAGTTCTTCCCATGCTGCCTTTACGGCTTTTAACCAAATTTCATTTTTCATTGCATAATGATTCTTGTTGTTCCTGACTTGGCACTCCTTTTCAGGAAAATCCTTAATCTGTTTTTACAAAGTCTCCTTAAATCGGCATATATTTGCCTGAATATTGATGAAAGGTAGGGTTAATGGACAGGCTGCCATTGGCATTCATTGTGAAAATCCATTCTAATTAATAAATTGTATAGAAAAAGATTGATTATCTTTGACTTTTATAATTTGAAAAGTAATTATGACAAAAGAAACATCTATAAAATTATTTGAATCCAAGAAAATAAGAGTTCATTGGGACAATGAATCAGAGAAATGGTATTTTTCTGTAATTGACATAATTGAAACTTTAACGG
>JAOZOC010000423.1:582-3601 GCA_029933495.1 Bacteroidales bacterium | reverse complement strand
GGATTTTCGCTGAAAAGCAGTTTTATTGTATCCTCCTCACCAATTGAAGAGAGGTCAATATCAAGTCCGGCTTTTTCGTTTGCGAATGTCATTTCAAGCAGGGTTGTAATCATTCCTCCGGCAGAAATATCGTGGCCTGCGTGGATATAGCCACCTGCAATAAGTTTCTGTATCGTATTAAAAACCTTTTTAAAATATTCAGCATCCTTAACAGTCGGAGCATCATTACCTATTTGTCCGTGAAGTTGTGCAAAACTACTTCCTCCGAGCTTGAAATCATCCTTCGACATTCCAATATAGAGCAGTACGCTGTGCGAATCTTTTCTCAATACAGGCTTCAGTGTTTTCCTGATATCTGAAACTTCACCAACCGCCGAAATAATTACCGTTCCGGGAGAGAACACGGTTTCATCCTTGTATTTCTGCGTCATCGAAAGGCTGTCTTTGCCTGTGGGAATATTGATTCCCAGTTCAATGGCAAAATCGCTGATTGCTTTCACGGCATTATAGAGGCGTGCATTCTCCCCTTCATTTTTTGCAGGCCACATCCAGTTGGCACTCAGCGAAATACCGGAAAGGCCATACTGGATAGGTGCCCAGATAATATTTGTCAGTGCTTCTGCAATGGAAAGGACAGAACCTGCTTCGGGACTGATAAGCCCGGCAACGGGAGCATGCCCGATGGAAGTTGCAATTCCTTTAACACCCTGATAATCGAGGGCCATAACTCCGAGATTGTTTACAGGGAGCTGGATAGTGCCTGCCGTTTGCTGGGTTGCCACTTTGCCTGTTACCGAACGGTCAACCTTGTTTGTGAGCCAGTCTTTGCAGGCCACAGCCTCAAGCTGTAAAAGATTTGCGAGATATTCGTGAATATGAGCAATATCGTATTCCGGCTCTCTGAAACTGTACTTTGCAGTCTTGTCAGTCAAAACCGTTTTCGGCGGCTTCCCGAACATATCGGCAAGTTCAAGGTCAATGGGTTTGATATTGTTTTTCGAATCGTCAAACGTGAAGCGCCAGTCGCCTGTGGTCTCTCCGACGTCGTACATCGGGGCTCTCTCGCGTTCCGAAATACGTTTCAGCAGGTCAACATCCTTCTGCTCGAGCAGCAAACCCATCCTCTCCTGCGACTCATTGCCTACTATCTCTTTTGATGAGAGCGTAGGATCACCAACGGGCAGTTTGTTAATGTCAATTTTCCCACCTGACTCCTCCACAAGCTCCGAAAGGGAATTGAGATGACCTCCCGCACCGTGGTCGTGGATTGAGATGATGGGGTTTTTATCCATTTCGCACAGTGCTCTTATGGCATTGGCAACTCTTTTTTGCATTTCGGGATTGGAACGCTGTACGGCATTCAGTTCTATCTTATTATCAAACTCACCTGTTGCCACCGACGAAACAGCACCACCACCCATTCCAATACGGTAATTATCACCACCCAAAACAATAATTCTCTCACCTTTTTTAGGATGACCTTTCTGACTATCCTCTTTCTTGCCATATCCGACACCACCTGCCAGCATAATCACTTTGTCATAACCATATTTTTTTGCCTCAGTAAAATGCTCAAAAGTCAGAACGCTTCCACATATCAGCGGTTGTCCGAATTTATTTCCGAAATCGCTTGCCCCGTTGGAAGCTTTAATAAGAATTTCTTCAGGTGTTTGATAAAGCCAGTTTCTCTGTTCTGTAAATTGCTCCCATAAACGGTTTTCTTCCGAACGGGGATATGAGGTCATATAAACTGCTGTTCCGGCAAGTGGCAGGCTTCCTTTACCTCCTGCCAGACGGTCGCGTATTTCCCCGCCAGAGCCTGTGGCCGCTCCGTTGAACGGCTCAACCGTTGTCGGAAAGTTATGGGTTTCAGCCTTTATGGCTATGACCGTATTAATATCCTTAACCCTGAAAAAATCTGGCTTATCCTGGGTTTCAGGGGCAAACTGCTCAGCAACCGGCCCTTCAATAAATGCAACATTGTCTTTATAAGCAGAAACTATTTTACCCGGATATTCTTTCGATGTTTTCTTAATTAGCGAAAAAAGGGTTTCTGGCATCTCCTTATCATCAATAATAAATATACCATTAAAAATTTTATGCCGGCAATGTTCTGAATTTACCTGCGAAAACCCGAATACCTCACTGTCGGTCAGTTTTCGACCAAGTCTGCTGCTCAAATCTTCAAGATACTCAATCTCATCATCATTCAAAGCAAGACCTTCCTGCTTATTATATGTTTTGATATCATCAATAAACAAAACAGGTTCCGGCTCCTTGTCAATATGAAATATTTCCTGGTCAAGCCCTTTGTAAAACGCCTGTAACATAGGGTCATAATTGGCATTTTCATTCTCAACCGGGAAAAACTCTTCAATTCTTTCAATTCCGCTGACTCCCATATTCCGCGTAATCTCAACAGCATTTGTGCTCCACGGAGTAACCATCTCTTTACGGGGGCCGGTAAAAAAACCATCAAGGTTTAGCTTGTCAACATAAACGGTACCGCCAAAAAGCCAGTTAAGTTTTTCAATTGTTTGCGGCGTGAGTTTCCCGGCAGATTCAACTGCGTAAACCACTCCGGCAGGGGATGAGAAGAAATGAATCATTGCTAATTATTTTAAAATAAACGAGCCAAAAATATTTCTGCAAATGTAGGAATGTTAACAAATGAATTGCAGGTAATTTTGTTGTAAATTATTCACAAAATTGCCAAAACAGAAAATAATTTGATTAACCCACCACCATTTGGCGCAAGTCTTATATGTCGGCCTTGTGGGTTGATGACTTGTGCCATTCCTTACTCAATAATACCCAGGCACAAGTCCCTGCCTGCAAGGCTACGCGTCAGACTTGCGCCAGTGGGTATTTTAAGAGCTTTGTAATAATATTTTTCTGTTTTTATTGTCTTATATTCATAATTCAATATTTTAAATTGTTTCCGCATTTATCTCCAAGCATCTTTTTTATAACTTTTCACTTTAGCGTTAGCTTGTGTAAATTGTAAATATGCTTACAC
>JAOZOC010000423.1:0-572 GCA_029933495.1 Bacteroidales bacterium | reverse complement strand
AATAATATCAATCAAATGTCTTCTGTTTGAAACTTTTATGTGATTATAAAAAACGGCATAGTTTGTTGAAGCCGGATATCCTCTGTCAATTCGAAGCTGATCAAATGCTAAATTTAGTGTATCATACGATTCTACAACACCACCTTCTCTTACATTGCAATTAATAGCAGAGAGTTGAATTTGTGCTTCATCTTGCTGTATTAAATGAAGATTTTCCATCACCTGTATCTCATAAATATGCATTCCATTTGTATTCGTGTCGTGCATTCCAAGTTTTAGAGGTTTAGCTGCATTATCCTTTGTAGATATAATCATTTTGGATTTTATTTTTTTTAGGTTCTCAACAAGCGTAATCACATCTATTATTTCAGTTCTGTAATGTGGGGTTTCTAGGTCATCGTGCGATAAAGGATTTAGAATTATTTTTTTGTAGGTTTTAAAATGTTGAAAGGGCTCTTGGTTTAAACCATTCCTTGTAAGAAAAGTGAAGAAATTATCGACTAAAGTTTCAAGGTTGGTTATTTTTCGAACTTCATCAGTATTGTTGTCAACTACTAAAGTCAAGTTTTTTG
>JAOZOC010000422.1 GCA_029933495.1 Bacteroidales bacterium | reverse complement strand
GAAGTATTTTTGCAGCAGATAGTGAAAGTTTACAATTAGTGATCTTGAACTCTATGTATCGAAACCCTAAAATGTGAACTACATATAGCTTCAGTACTTACTCAAATTTGTAAACAGTTTCTTTGTACTGAGAAAACCTGCCGAATTCCGGCAGGTTTTGTTACTTTCCAGCTGAATCTGTCTTCCCCTAGAACTATTTTTTATAATTTAGTGGCATAAATTATTGCATTTGCAACTTGAACCTACTCAGTGGAAAACAAGTGGAAAATTATTTACTTTTGAGAAAAATTTATTATAAATTTGCAGGTTTCAAAAAAGTAAAAACAATATGCTATCAGGGAGCGCTTATCCGATTTTGAAAACAAAACTTCAACGACCGAATCTCCCAAATGATTATATCCTAAGATCAAAACTCATTGAATATGCAAATTCGGATATTGAAAGGCCCTTGACACTTGTTTCAGCCGGAGCGGGTTTTGGGAAAAGCACTTTCATAAGTAGTTGGCTGAATCAGTTGAATTATAAATTCGGCTGGGTTTCACTGGATGAAAACGACAATGATCTGCAAACCTTTTTAAAATATTTTGTTACAGCCGTTCAGCAGTCGGTACCCGGTTTCGGGCAACAAACCCAAACTTTAATATCATCTCCCAATCTTCCTCCTGCTGAATTGTTATACAACAGTTTAATTAATGATCTGAACGATTTGCCCGAATTGTTCATTCTGGTTCTGGACGACATTTACCTGATAAATAATCTGGAAATATACAAGCTGCTCACTGCTCTTTTAACATTTCCGCCTCAAAACTTTCACTTAGTACTGATAAGCCGTTCCGACCCTTCCTTGCCTTTACCTAAGTTAAGGGCATCAAACAAAATAAAGGAAATCCGTATTCTGAATTTACAATTCACAGATGAAGAAACTGAAAAATTTGTAAAACAACATTTGAATATTGAAAAAGCTGAAAGTATTGTATCATTGCTCTCAAGAAAGATGGAAGGATGGGTTACCGGACTAAGACTTGCCATGATGCACATTTCATATCATTATAAAAATGAGGAAGATATTGAGAATTACCTGACAGGTTTTAACTTTTCAGAATCATATTTTGTTGAAGAAGTGTTAGCCCGTTTGGATGAAAGAACCGTTGAGTTTCTGCTGAAAACGTCAATACTTAATAGATTTTGCCCCTCGCTGACAGAGCATATTTTATCATCTTCAAAGTATCAATTTGACAGCGAGGCAATAATTAAGCAATTAATAAAAAAGAATCTTTTCATCATAAATCTTGATGAAGAAAACAACTGGTTCAGGTATCACCATCTCTTTCAGTCGTTATTGCAAAAAGAGTTGAAAAGCAGGTATTCGCGGGATATTATTGACAAGCTTAATAACAAGGCGCTTGAATGGTATGAGGGAAATTCTTTTATAAATGATGCTCTTTATCACGCAACACAAATAAATGATCCGGAAGTGATTGCCGGGCTCATTGAGAAGAATATGCATAAACCTCTCAATAAAAACAAATGGTATGATTTAGATTACTGGTTGACTAAAATACCCGATAATTATATCTATCAGAATCCTGCACTACTTATTGCCAAAATGTGGGTTTTTCAACATAAAAATATGATTTGGCTTATTCCCGAATTGTTGAGAAATCTTGAAGATATAAGAAAAAACAGTGCTTTGGATGCTGAAACAGAGTTGCAAATGCAGTTCTTTCAGGGTGTAGTTCTTTTTTGGGATGCGAAAATAGACGAGAGCATAATCCTGTTTGATCAGGTTAGAAAAAAACTGTCGAAAGATAAAATAGGAGCCATTAGTTTAGCCAGTATTTATTATGCTACGGCTGCACAAATGAACGGAAAAGGAGAAGAAGTATATCTGGAGTTCGAAAAGATAATTTACGGTAAAAACTCAAATCCAACCTATAAAACCATTCTGTTTGGGGCTCTGCAGTATATAAAATTGGGAGAAGGAGATCTTTATACTGCCGAACGCCTTTCTTATCAGTTAAAAGAGTATAGCCAGTCGGTAAGCGATGTCTTTACACAAACCTGGTCCGACTACTTTCTGGGATTTGTCTCATTTCAGCAAAATAATCCGGAGTTGGCATATAACCATTTTAAAAGCGCATTAAAAAATGTCTATTTCCTAAATATGCTTGCTTCTGTTGATAGTTTTGCGGGAATGCTGCTTACGCTTAAAACATTGAATAAAAAGGAAGAGTATGACCAGGTTTACAGCCAACTTTTATCTTTTATTAACGAAAGGAATAATCCGGCATTTTCAACACTTGCCTACTCACTTAGAGCACGACTGTCGCTGTTGAAAAACGATATTCAAGCGGCCATAAAATTGATAAAAATGGCTGATATGATTTTTGATTCGGGCAATACACAGTTTTTTATCGAATCGCCCAGACTCACTTATTGTAGTGTTTTGCTTGCCCAAAATAACCGGGATAAAACAGAGGAGGCAATTAAAAAACTCGACGAACATCTGGCACTGGCAGTTCGAACAAACAACGTTTCGCAATTAATCCGAATTAATATTTTGCGCGCAATTGCTTTTAAAAAGAAAGACAATCAGAAAAAGGCCATAGAATCATTAATGATTGCTTTGGCAAAAGCAAAGCAGGGAAACTGGATTATGCCTTTTATTGATGATGGAGGAGCAGAAATCCGTGCTCTTTTATCTGAATTAATAAGTGATAAAAATGTTGGCAAATTTGCATCTGTGCTACTCTCTGAGTTTTCTGCTAATGGCAATATTAATAAAATAAATTCTGCCGTTGATAGTCGGAAAATTTCTGTGTCATCATATCCAGCATATTACCAACTGACAAACCGTGAACTTGATGTTATTCATTTACTGGCGAAAAGATTATCAAACAAAGAGATAGCCAATGAACTTTTTATTTCCGAAACTACTGTTAAACGACATACAATAACCATTTACCAGAAACTTGATGTAAATAAAAGAAGGGATGCCGTTTTAAAAGCACAGGAATTGGGAATCCTAAAAGGATAAAACCAGATATAAGAATATCATATTCATTGGTTTCCCGAAGTTTCAACAAAACCAATCATAATTCACACCCTTTTTACACCCTTTTGGTACTATCGCAAATATCCAATCACATTTACTTTTGCAAAAGCTTATTTTATATGTAATTAGAAAAAATAATAATGAATGTTCCTGATTCATTGATGGACATTAACATTTCATCACCCATAAATACCCGAATTGAAGTTAGAGGGGAATTGGATAAAAATATGTCGGAGTATTTATGTGGACTAAAAATAAGCAATCTGTTAATTGAGAAAAAAACAAGAATATCAAGATTAGAGGGTGAGATTACAGACCAAGCAGCACTGATGGGTGTATTGAATGCTTTATACAATATGCGCTTCCCTATTATCAATGTAATGGTAAAATAATGACCGGTCAAGAAGAAAAATTAATCCTGTTATAGGATGACAACCCTGTATAGGGATGAAACTCAATAAATAATTGTTATTAATTAAAAATCATTAAAAATGGAAGAAACAAAAAAGCAACCATCACCGGTGATGGGTAGTACAAGAGCCCCGCATAGGCAACCGA
>JAOZOC010000421.1 GCA_029933495.1 Bacteroidales bacterium | reverse complement strand
TCTCTTTTTCCCCATAAACCTTTACTTTATAATCAATTTATCGTGTATAACCCTGTTATTGAACTGCTGTATTACTGCTTTCGTAAACCGATTCATTTCATCTGCGACAGCATTCTCCCTTTTTAAAATATTCCGGTTAAGAAGTTTGTCCTTTCTGATACTAAACAAGGCAACATCCTTATCTCCATTAAATTGGTAAAGATACATATCTTTTATTAATTGATATATTCCATTTGCATAAGAAATTGAAAAATGCATTCCTGCTGTGTCAAAAACACTACTGCCAAATGCAATAAAATCTTTATCATAATCAAGATAATCAAGCACCGATGGCATTATATCGGTCTGCTGTGCAATTTTATGGCTGATTGAATCACTCCACTTTCCATGCTGATAAAATATTATGGGTATTTCATATTGCCCCAGTGAATTTTGTAACTCAGAATGATAAACCAGGGAAGTGTGGTCGGCTGTAAGAATAAAAAGTGTACTGTCGAACCAGGAATATTTTGATACTGTTTCGAAAAATTTACCAAGCGAATAATCAGCATACATTATGCTCTCCTGTATCGGGCTTGGACCTTTTCTGAATTTCCCCTTATATTTTTCAGGAATTGTGAACGGGTGATGTGATGATAAGGTAAAGACAGCAGAGCAGAAAGGCTTCTCAATATCATCAAGCTTTTGTGCCGTATATTGCAGGAAAGGTTCATCAAAGATACCCCAGTTGCTATCGTAATCATCGTCATCATCATACTCATTTCGACCGTAATACCTGTCAAAGCCTGCAATTTTTGAATATGCCTCAAAACCCATTGTGCCGTTTGTCCCTCCATGAAAAAAGGCCGTTGAATAACCCTTCTCTTTCAACATTCCTGCTATAGAATAAATACTGTTACCAACGTAAGGAGAAGATAGATATGGCGTTTTCAACAAAGCCGGAAGACTTGAAATAATTGCAGGAATACCTTCTATTGACCTGGTTCCGTTTGCAAAACCGTGAAATACAAGGCTGTGCTTCATTAGTGAATCCAACACAGGTGTATAACCAATATAACTCCCGTTTTCAAGGTCAGGATTAAGGTATGCACTTTGCTCTGCCGAGAAACTTTCGAGAATAATGATAAAGATATTTAACCTCCTAAGTTTATTAGCTTTATCAACTTTCACAACCGGATTAAAAACTTTTTCAAGGTCATCTTCATTCTTAAAATAATTGACCTCCTGTAAGGCCGATTCATCAATCGTTTTAAGCAATGTAAAAGGTGTGTTAACAACAATGGGAAAATACTCCGGCTTTGTATATTCACCTGCATTGATAATATTTATCGGTTTATCCTGAATACCGCCTCTTATTGCAATGGTTGTTAACAAAACTATTGCTAACGACTTCAGCAGACTGCCAAAAAACCTGCTACGGTCGAAATCATTATAATATTTTAAATTAAGCCGGATTCTACCTGATATCCAGACAAATAATCCTGTAAAAACAAAAAAGAGAATAACAGGCAACCAGAAATCTCTTACAAAGTCGGGAAGCAGTGATACGACCTCGTCGATGTTCTTATCTATAAAATCAAACACATCCCAGGTTGTCCTTTTCAAAGTAAATCTGAAATAGATAATATCAATAAAATTGGTTGCAAAGGCAATGATATTCAAAGAATAAAAAAAGACATCACTGATAAAAATGTTGATTCTTGTATATTTATATTTGTATGGGAAAGAGAGAAGCAGGATATAAGGAATATTAACGGCAGCAAGTGTAAACAAATCGAAACGCAGCCCTGAAATTAGCAAGATACCAAAATCTGCAACTGTTAGTCCCGGAAACATCCCGGTATTAAAAAAATAAATCAGAATACGCGAAACTGATAAGAATATCAATGCTACAATAAGTCGTAACAGCAGTACTGAATAGGCACCACCTCCACTTCTTTTTAGAAAATTCATTTAATTTAAGGATATTAATAAGCCGTGTGATCTCTATTTACAAAAGATAACTTTGACAATGCGCTCTGCTTCAATAAAATTACCCGATTTATCATTTGCCCTGTATTTCACACTGTACTGACCGGCAACAGCAATAATCACGGTATTTTCAGTCACAACAACTGATGATGACACATCACCGTCCACATCATCATAAGCCGATGCACCGGGATCAACATATTCGTGACCGGCAACCGTATCAACACAAACTGTTTGAGGATTATCACCGAGAATGGTAATTACCGGCGGAGTTGTATCATTATCTTTATTGCAGGATGAAACAAATGTAACCACACCTGCCATAATAAAAATGAAAGTAAAATAATAGAATGCCTTTTTCATAATATTCAAAATTTGAAATTTTTTACAAAACTAATTATTTTTGGATTTATTGTTAAAAAAAAAAACTACCCGGGCTAATCCTGATTTTAGAGCAAGGTTGTGCCTGCGGAACTAATACTTTTCACCTTAAATTTTCTTTTTTATGTGATATTTTGTGACCCTTTGTGTTTTAGTATCTTCGTGGCAAAAAACGCCACTGGATTATAAATCAATAAGACCTGTTATCTGCTTCCAATTTTACAGTCTGATAACCGCTAAGCAGTACAACATTTAATCTAATTACATAGTATTTATTTTAGCCTTTTTAAAATCATAACGTCAAATACTATATTTTTGCCATTTTGAAAATTATGATACACATTATATAATATAATGAAGGCAATAAACAGATTTTTTGATTTTAAGATTGGATTTGCAGGTGCGATTGTTATGGGGATAGTTGTCTTTAGTATTAATTATTATGGTACTAAAAACCTTACGGGAGGACTTACGGCAGCCTTAAAACAGGCAACATATACATTTATTTTTGGTGGAACAATTATGAAAATTTGCGAAAATGTGGCTATTGGAGTCAAAAAACGCATAACGGCTCTCATTGCAGCAGTGATTGTTCCTTCTACAGTTTCATTACTTTTAACTTTTGGGATGCACAACCTTAAAGGAACACCCAGGCCACTTGCATCGACCATTCCGACAGCATTTTTTATCATTCCGTCAACGGCAGTATGGGGAATGAGAAAACGCAAACAATTTGATCTTCAAAAAAAGGATATCATTCCTGAAAAAACAGCCTGAATACTTTGACAAAATACAATTAGCAATACTTAGGTATAACCGGTTAACAAACCTGTTAAATTTAAATAAAAAATTAATTATTGCTTATTTAATAATGTTGTCTATATTTGCACCCTCAAAAATTCAAGGTAGAATATACAAATTTAGAACGAGATGCAAAACAGAGGAACTATTAAATTTTTTGCAATTTTATTTGCGCTGGTGTGTGTGTTCCAGCTTTCATTTACATACGTAACATCAAGGTATGAGGCGAAAGCAAGAGATTATGCCAATAGTGAAGTAACGCAGAAACTGGCCACTGACATGGCCAAAGGAAACAAAGATATGGAAGCATATTACCTTGATTCCATTTCAACGGCAAGACAAAATTATTTCCTTGATTCAATTTCAAATCAGGTTGTTTACAACCTTTTTATAAGAGAATATACTTTTAAAGAGTGTAAAGAACGTGAAATCAACCTTGGTCTTGACCTCAAAGGTGGTATGAAC
>JAOZOC010000420.1 GCA_029933495.1 Bacteroidales bacterium | reverse complement strand
TTTGATTCAAATGGTCAAATCGGATTCAACGATACACATTTAATATCAAATACTTTTGAAAAACCGACCAGGGTTTTGCCTGTTGATATGAACAATGATAATCAAACGGATATAATAGCCTCAAATGAATATGGTTCAATAGTCTGGTTCAAAAATACCGGAAATGGTATCTTTGACCCGGCAGTTGTATTAGTTAATGTTAATGATAGTATTTCGGATATTTTCACTGTTGATATTGATTTTGATAATGATATTGATATTCTTTTTACATCGGTTCCGGATAGCACAATCTATTGGATTGAAAACTTTTCAAATAATAATTTTGGAACTCATATAGTTTATACAGAAGCATATTTGCCTCGTGCAATTGCAGGTTCAGACATTGACGGGGACGGTAATATTGATATCGTAGCTGCTTATAAAGAAAATATTGTTTGGTTTAAAAACGACGGTACTTGTAATTTCAGTCAACCCATAGTTATTTCTAACCGTACAACACCTAATATTAATCTTTCAGATTTTGACAAAGATGGTGATATTGACCTGTTTACAACTGCACGTATTCAAACAGAAAGTATATCGTATGTTTATTGGTATAAAAACAACGGAGATGGAACCTTTGCGGAAAAAAGTGTCACAAGACCGTTTAAAATTTACTCGCAAGGTGATGTGGAATTATATGATATGGATGGAGATAACGAACTTGACTTAACCATTTCTTACTCACGATATTGGGATAGCTATATATCAGTATTTCTAAATGACCATAGCGGGGATTTTACATATTCCGCTTCCGCCATTTGTTATCACCCCAGAAGATTCGAAACTTATGATTTTGATTCTGACGGATTAGGAGACATCATAACAATCTCATACGATAAAGGTTACTTTTATAAAAACCAGAATCTGTCATTCTCTGATAAGGTTAATATCTGTCATTTGGATGATATTAACGATATTCAGTATGCCGATTTTGACAATGATGGTGATATGGATGTTTTGTGTTCAGGTGGGAATCCCGGTTTAATTTATTGGGTGGAAACTATACTCCTAAAAATCAAAAAACAACCTTCGGACATTGTTTATTGCAATTTATATCCAGTTGAATTATCCGTGGAAACATCTGATGCTTCTTCCTTTACATGGCAAACAATGGAAGATTATACTTCAGGTTATTTTTATTCTTTGGAAGAAGATGAGCTTTTTAAAAATGTTAACTCCGACAAGTTAATCATAAAATGCCCTGATTCTCAGATTAGTGGTTGGCAGTTCAGATGTAAAGTATCAAATGAATTTAGCACAATTTATACTGATACTGTAACTATTACCGTAACCGAAGATAACGAACCGCCTGTACTGGTAACAAAAGATGTTGTTTGTTATCTCGCTAATAGTGCACAAACGAGTTTGCCTGTTGCATCTGCAATTAAAGAGTTGTCAGACAATTGTAATTATATTGACACAACTCTTTCTGTATCATTTTTTAATTGCAATAGTACCGGGGAGAATACCATTCAGGTTACTGCAGTTGACGGCTCCGGAAATTCTGTCACAAAGGATGTAAAAGTAACTGTTGTTGATACTATTGCCCCCGAAATACAAATTTCGGAGAATGTCACATTCTTTACTGCCGGAAACGAATATAAAGTTGCAGGAACTTTGGCCGACCCGGGTTTGGTTTACGACAATTGCGGGGTAAAAGCATATTACAATAGCATTAATGGTCTGGAAACCCTCAAAGGAACCATTTTCCCTTTGGGGAATAATAAAGTTGAATGGTATGCTAAAGATATATACGGTAACCAATCAAAAGCAGTGATTAATGTTTCGGTAACGAACGAAAACACATATTCCGTTTACCCCAATCCGTTCAGCAATTATCTTATTATTACCCAACAATATGAAGGGCGTTACTCATTAAGCATCATAAATCTCACAGGCAAAGCTGTTTATAGTGTGGAAAATATAAGCGATACATGGTTTCCGGTTGATATCGGCTTTTTAAAAGAAGGTCTTTATGTTTTAAGAATTATTTCCGGAGATAAAGCAATAACGGTCAAAATTATTAAAGTTAACCCTTAGAGTTATTTCCCAACTCCAAGAACATCACCATCAAGATTATCAAAATATGTATTGTTTTGCAAAACTGGGTTGTGTTGATTTCCGTAAACAATTCCCCAATGTTTGGAATGAGCTATTGTGCAATTTTTTATCTTTACATCTGCCAATATCTTTATACTGGATTTAAAATTAAAATCATCAATATTACCTGCATATAATATTTGACAATACTCAAGTATTGACTCTGAGGAGGAATGTTCTCCAAATCTAATGCCTGCCCAATCTCCATAGTTAGGATTTTCTTTATACGATGTAAATACTATCGGTTTTTCAGAAGTGCCTTTACAAATAATACTTGTGCTATTTGCTGAACCACCTATACTAAATCCACCTCCGTTAAAACAAATAACAACTCCGGGCTCAACAACTAACTTCGAATTGGGCCCAGTAATACTAATAAAATCATTTACATAAAACTCAGCACCTACATTTTCCCATAATGTATAGTTTCTTGTTATTTTGTTTCCCATAACATAAATTCTATAATTATTAAACTTGTTGTTTTCCCCGATTGATTCAATTGAACTAACAGGTAAAGAAATTGCAAAAGTTTCAAGATTAGAAAATGTATTATTGGAAAAGTCTTTGAAATAGGTATAATTATTAGAATTATCGTTAAAAAATATAGCACATCTCTGAGAGTACCTGAATGTGCAACTGTCAAAAGTTGTATATGATGAAGAGCCAATGTTTATCATACCAATATTAATGACACAAGGAATGTCATAACCACCATATTCAAAAATACAATTTTTAAAAACCGCATTATTCGATACTACTAAAGATTCCCAGTCACCCGGTTTTTTAACCTTTTTGTTTGAGGTGAAGATAATAGGTTCTTCAGCCGTCCCAATAGCTTCAAAATAATTAATATCAACATAAATATGGCTGTAACTATAATTCATAGCTATAATAGTTCCAGCACAAATCCTAACCTTCCCATTTTCAAAATACAAATTTTCACCAACAATATAAGGGACTGTTTGAGCTTTCCATACAATAGTGTCATCACCTGATGAACCAGTACCTAAATCCGTATCTTTATAGCTTCCCATATTCAGATAAATTCCCTTATTCTTAAAATCAGTAATAAAATTATTATTCTCACCGATTTTGTGCACATTGGAAGGTGACATAACCATAGGATGGTCAAGAGTATGCTTTATAATATTATCTTCAAACTCAACAAGTTCCACGGAGGATTGCAAATACACACCATATTTTTTAGAATAGTCGAACAAACAATTTTTAATCGAAATATAGCCCCGTCTTATATTTAGTACTGCATCGCTCTCTTCGCTACAACCCTTGATAAAATTGCAGTGCTCGAATGTAGAAATAATACCCGGATGATTGTTGTTAATAAAAATACCATTCCAATACTCATCAGGCAGTACAGTATCCGGCATAGGAATGAAATTAATCGGCTCATCTTCCGTTCCCACTGCTATAATTGCTCCGTTACTCATTTTACCCACAACAATCTTTGCCCCGTTCA
>JAOZOC010000419.1 GCA_029933495.1 Bacteroidales bacterium | reverse complement strand
CTTGTGCTTTACAATATTAAAAAAAGGGCTATTCCGGGCTGTCAGATTCTTATTGCCAAAGATGGAATGGTTATTTATAATAAATCATTCGGATACCATACCTATCATAAAGGCAATTTTGTAAAAAACAGCGACGTTTATGACCTTGCTTCGGTTACCAAGATTGCAGCTACAACCGTTTCGGTTATGAAGCTCACGGACGAAAATAGAATTGATATTGATCAGCACCTTGTGAGATATCTTCCTTATCTTAAAAATACCAATAAAGAAAATATAGTTATCCGTGAGATGATGGCGCACCAGGCAAGACTAAAACCGTGGATTCCATTTTATGCCAACACGATGAATAACGGCAAGTTAGACCGTTCTATTTACAGTAAAAGATTAAAGGATGAATATACAGTAAAAGTTGCAGATAATATTTATATCCGAAATGATTACAAATATACTCTTTATGATTCAATCGTAACATCTAAGCTACGCAAATCAAAAAAATACAAATATAGCGATCTTGGGTTTTATTTTATGAAGGAGATAGTTGAAAATTCAACTAATGAGCCTTTGGACAGGTATGCAAATGAGAGTTTTTACAAACCGATGGGAATGACCTCGACATGCTTTAATCCACGTAATCGCATTAAACTTAAAGATATTGTTCCGACAGAAAATGACAACTATTTCAGACATCAGTTAGTTCATGGTTATGTTCACGACCCTGGAGCTGCTATGCTCGGGGGAGTTTCAGGACACGCAGGATTGTTTGCCAATGCCAATGATATGGCCAAACTAATGCAGATGCTGCTACAAAAAGGCTATTATGGAGGAACGCAATATATTAAACCTGAGACGGTTGAGCAATTTACAAAACAACAGTTCCCTTTAAATGAAAACCGCAGAGGTATTGGTTTTGACAAACCCCTGCCAGATGATCGCGACAAGGGTCCTACCTGCGCAAGTGCTACGCTGAAAAGCTTTGGACACTCTGGATTCACAGGGACTTATGTCTGGGTTGATCCTGAGTATAATCTGGTTTATATTTTCCTGTCCAACAGAATAAACCCCACAGCAAAAAATAGCAAACTGATAAAAATGGATACCCGTACAAAAATCCAGCAGATAATTTATAATGCCGTTGGTCCATCACCCAAGGCAAATCCTGAAGAGGTTACTGCAAATGCTTTAAAGGAATAGGGTTTTTGTGTTTATGTATCTATGACTTGCTGCCAGGTTTGTTTCATCGCTGACAGATTGCGACGGAATTCCATCCCACTGGCTCACCTCTTAAGTCCTCGCAACAGCAAGGATGAAAAATCTACACACTAATGATGCCCCAGCCTCTGTAAAGTCTATTACAATCCCCGTATCACAACTGTTCTAATCCCCAAAGGAGGTATAACAAATTCATTTTTTACTTTACGACTGTTTTCTCCAGACGGGTCAGAAAGATAGACCTTTCGCTTATCAAGGCTAAAATCAAAACTTACTGTTTCCACTTCATTTCCAGGATTGTATAGTCTTACTAATATTCCTTTGCCATCATCCACAGGCTTTAAAAGGGTTACAATAACATTATTGTTTGTCAGGGTAAACAATTGCTTTAAAACCGGCTTTGATTCGTTGGCAGGTACTGCAATCAAAGGTTGATTCTGTTCGATTCCACGTTTTTCGGCAAAAACAGGATCAAATTCATTGTGGGGAAATATGGAATAGCTAAAAGTAACTTTTCCGCTCTGGCTGGCTTTAAAGTTTGTCCCCCAGTAGTTATTCATAACATACGAAAACAGAGTTGTTGATTCTGATACTTTGTCAATCAACCCAACCTCCATTGCATCGGTGGTTATTCTACCGATTTCAATAATAGGTGCCTCTTTAACGGTAAAGGTTATTCCGAACTGCGCGTTTGAAATATCAGCCCATCGCTGAATGGTGAAGAAATTTTTATTCGAGCCGGGCAACTGATCCTTGTCAGGCTGGTAATGTCCCCAGGCCAATCCCAGATTCAATATGCCACCAGGCAATTTATATGGAAATTGAAAATATGCTCCTTCAGGGTCTAAAATATCCTTTTTGTCAATTGTGTTAATAATGTCAAGCCTTTGAATCTTATCAATCACTCTCACTTCTCTTGTCAGGCTATTACATCCGGGGGCATCCGATTCTATGAGATATGAAAATACCAGAGGGCCTGATTCCTTAATATCAGTAAATGGTATGCCATTTTTTGAGTAAGACTGGGGATTGCGTCCCAAAACATACAGATATGAATTTAATCCTGTCACTAAATTGGTTGAATTAAACGGAACATTCTTAAATCTTAAAAAGGTAATATTTCCGGATTGATTATTAATCTCAAATCTGATGAGGCTATTTTCAAATTTGGTTTCACTAAACATATTTTCTTTTTGCGTGAGACTGTTAGTATTATCGAAAATATAAAATCGTTTTGCAGCAAGAGCAGGAACATCTTCTGCAAGAAAGACAAACTCACCGGAGGTCAACCGCTGTGACAGATAAATATTACCTGCTCTGTCGCGTACTCCGGATTCTGATAGATAATACTCTTTTGGTATAGTCACCAAATCTGTTCTTTTCCAGGAGTTTGTATTATAAACGTCAATTATTCTGACTGTTTCCGCCATATCAGGCTTCACTGCATCTTTAAGTAATGCCTTTGATTGCCTGTCAGCTTCCAAAGCAAAAGACTGTTTTGTTTTCCACTGTTGTCTTACAAATTTATCATCAGGTTCGCTAACTGAGTTCCAGGCTCCCCAGGTATGTTCTGTAAAGAGAAGCACATTTCTCCAGGCAGAGTCAAATTTTTCTTTGGGATAATTTACCGGATCCAGCAATGTATATAAAATCTCAGCCTGAACAAGCCTTTCTGAGCTTGCAAGATTTAATGCAGTCTCTTTGGCTGTTGAGCCTGAGCCATCTTCCCAGTATCCTGTCAGTTCGCCTTTCAAGACAGGTAATTTGCTTCCATACATCTTTTCAAATTTCGAAAAAGACTCACTTACAGTAGAAATATGAAGTGTTGGAGTAACAAATTTCTCATTCCATTTTGTTACAATATTTGGAAGATTTTCATCTGGCGGACCATTATCAGAGCCTATATTATACCTCATCACTACCATCTCGTATGGATAGTGGTTTGTTTCCAGCTCATCAATATATTTCATAATTCGCTGTTCTTTGAGCGTGTTGTACATTTTACCGTATCCAAGCCCGGTATGAAATTCGGAATAACCTTTTCCATGTATCCAGCACAGCACCTTCTCCTCACCTGATGGCGACTGCCAGTAAAATGGCTTGTCCCCATTCTTTTCGATTATATTACCAATTCTTTCAAAAGTATTTGTTCCGATCGAAAAATATTTGATTCCGTTTTGTGCCATAACCGGAATAAGACCCCAGGAATATCCCGGAATATCAGATATCATTGCCGATTCAATCTTTACATCGCACATCTCCCCTACTTCTTTTCCATATTCAAAAGCCCTGTAAATCTCTTCCGGCCGACATAACTCTGTAAGCAGATTTGCATAAAGTCCGTCAAGTTCAATCCACCCTTTTTGAACAGCATTGATAAATGCCTCCTTTTCCTGCTCTGCTGCATTTTTA
>JAOZOC010000418.1 GCA_029933495.1 Bacteroidales bacterium | reverse complement strand
ATTGGCATATTCGGCTTTAACCATAAAGTCCATATGAACATCCCATAATCCAGATTTCGGGAACTGGGCGAGTGCTTCCACCGAAATGGGGCCTGTATATTCTGTATCCATTCCCCAGGCAGCAGAATCGAAGTGGTGCTGACCCCAGCCGGTTATCATACCCGAACCAAATTGCTCCCTTCGCAACCATCCCGGGCGGCTGTATCCTTTCTGGGGATGAACGCCCATTTCGGTATAATAAACTTCTGGTGTTGATCCGAGCCACATATCGTAATTCAGGTTTTCAGGTACCGGCATTTCACCGGCTTCCGGTCCCGATGGGTCACCGGGAAGGCCGATTTTTACAGTTTGCAGTTGACCTATCCTGCCGTTTCGAACCAGTTCGGCGGCTATGCGGAATTGCGGCATAGAGCGTTGCTGGGTACCCATCTGTAAAATTACTCCTTCTCTGCGCACAATATCACTCAGTAATCTTCCTTCAGTTACAGTCAGTGCAGTTGGTTTTTCAAGGTAGATATCCTTGCCGGCAAGAGCTGCTTCAATGGCAGGCTGAGCGTGCCAGTGATCGGGAGTAGTTATTATTACGGCATCAATATCCTTGTTTTGCAACAGGTCTTTATAATCGCCGTACATCTTAACATCAATATAGTCCTTTCCCTTCCCGTTTTTCTCATAATAATTTTCAATCAGTGTTTTGGCATCTGCCATACGGTTTGAATCCAAATCACTGACTGCCACCATCCTGACAGAATCAAATTTCATAACACCCGGCATATCCCAGGCTCTTGAGATGCGCCCGCAACCGATAACACCAACGTTTATTTTATCGTTTGGACTGCCTTTCCCGAAAACCGATGATGGGACAATTGTTGGCAGAATTATTGTTCCTGCTGCTCCTGCTACAGCATTTCTGATAAATTTTCTTCTTTCCATTTTTTTTCTATTACTTGTTTATTTTTTCAATACCGAGAACCCAAAGAATCCCGCCCAGCAAATGCTTCCTGAAAACCGGATCATCATATGTTTCGCTGTCGTGCCCCAGAGCCGTGTACCATTCCCTGCCTCCGTCAAACTGATGACACCAGCAAAGCGGAAACAGTTTTCCGAAAGTTTCTCCGGGATATTCATCCATATTTTTATCCTCAATAGTAGTCAGGTCTACCGAAAGCAGCACGTGAATATCAGGATTAAGCTGATTTGAATAATAACATTCGTCATTAAGCGCCCACCTCTCCGGTAAAAAGTACGTGGAAGGATTGTCAGCGTCAGTTACTACCACATCAAACTGCTGGTGTGCTGCATGCCTGACAAATTTACCGCCAACCATTGACCACATCCAGGGCCAGTCTCTTTCGGTAGCATTTGCCGAATGGATGCCAACAAAACCACCGCCTCCGCGAATGAAGTTTTGTAATGCCTGCTTTTGCTCTTCCGTATCGAATACTTTATTGTTTGTGTTTGTAAATATCAAAGCATCGTACTTTTTAAGATTGCTTCCGCTAAAAGCAGCCGGGTCATCGGTTACATAAGCCGTTATTTCATATTCTGCACAAATCTCTTTTAAGGCTTTTACGCTGCTTGCAATATTTTCGTGGACGTAGCCTTCTCCGTTTTTGGTATAGATTAAAACCTTTTTGCCTTTTACCTTTTTTAGCACATCTTTATTTACATCTCCTGCATTAAGAGCCTGAAATGCAAAGATTAAAACAATTAGTACCGGAATTATTTTTTTCATAATAAACAGTTTAAATTCATTCTTTAAAAACCACTTTTGGTGGATATGCAAAAGCCTGCCACAATGCATCGGCATCTTCCTTGCTCAGATTACCGTCGAATACAAAAAGTCTGTACCTGAGTTCATATTTTTTCCCATATTCCATTTTCCAGGAGTTATGCCGTATCGGGCAAAACTCGAAGAAGAAATATCCTTTGTCATCAATGGAATTTGAAGGCCAGACCCGCATTGGCTCCGGGAATTCCCGATTCTGTGGGTAATCCATAAATAAAATGCCGCTTTCTCCATTTGAGGTAGCTCCTTCTATCCTGCACCAGCGGGCTTTTGTACCATCTGCACTGTCCCTTTCCTTTCCTTCGGATGTCAGTACAAAGCAGTTATCTTTTGTCCATTTCTCAGTGGCCCGGAATCCTATACCACCACCGTAACGGTAAGCTTCGAGTAATATCCCGCTGTCTAACGGAGTGCTTTGTGTTGTAATATAATCAATCATCCAGGCATCTTTCCCCACATTCCATGCTCTGACGGTCAGCATTTCGTTAATTGCAACCCGGTTTTTTGTTTTCAGTCCGAAGTCAATATGTTCCTGTTGTACTTTTATCTCACAAAAGACAGGTCCTTCGGTAATGTCTGTCAAGCCGGCAAATCTTACCGTACCCTGCTTTTTCTTAAGGTTCCAGAAATCAACTTCCCTGCCGTTTACTTGTGTTTTTGTCCATGGACCCCAGATACCGTAATGATGATAATGATCGGGAGGTTGAATGCGGGTAAGCACTTCTCCCGCCGGAGACCAAAGCGGATGAATAAAACCGGAACGCTGATAGGCTGAGTCAACACCTGAAGGCGGCATAATTGTCTCCATCTGATATTCTAATATCTTGTTTTTACTCCTTCTTAGTTCCAATGACTCTTCTGACTGCTTAACATTCATAAAGTGTGCAGTTTTTGATCCGGTTACTTTTCCTGCTTTTAACTCAAAGTTCCTCTCGGAATGCGCCGGGAATGTTCCTGATATTACAAACCAAATTCCCTTTTTATCATTACTAACCTGAAAGTCCACCGGAACTGCTCCTGATCCGGCTATTTCAAACAGAGTAATGTTATTTGTTTCAAGTGGGATATTCTTGTTAGATAAATTCACGAAAACCGGACAATCAAATCGGTTATAATCACCGGCAATTATTTTAAAAGTTATAACTTCCTTTGTAAAAACAAATAGGGGAAGGAAAATTAATAAAAAAGATACAGCTTTTTTCATCCATCAATTTTATCCTGCAAATATATACAATTAATATGAATGAGTGATAGCATGGGTCACGAAGGATTTTCCTTTCAACAATATAATTGATGAAATTAATATGGAAATTTGATTAATATAATAATCATAAAATCAGTGAAATACAATATGAATTAAAGAGACGGCCCAGAAAAAATACTAATTCTGATAATTCTGAAAATCTATTTTGTAATTTCGTGATCTGCAAAAACAGACTTTTATGTAAGTTGTATCTCTGTTTTACTCTATTGAAAAATAGTTAATTACAAAAATTATTTAAATGAAGAATTTATCCTTTCTTTTTTTGGTGTTTCTGATGAACACTATTAATGCTCAACAGATTGAGATGTTTAAAACGTTACCGTTGTATGACAAATATAAAGTGGCGATAGAAAATGACTGGCTGGTGGAGCCGGTGAATGCAGCTTCAAAACTCTATCTGAATAATCATGGAGAATTGGTGTTCAGCAATGGAATTATTGCAAGAACTTTTAGTATAAGCCCGAATTGTGCAACCACCGGTCTTGATAACATTATGACCAATGAGGCATTCTTGCGGTCGGTTCGACCCGAAGCGGAAGTTACTATTGACGGAATTACGATTAATGTTG
>JAOZOC010000417.1 GCA_029933495.1 Bacteroidales bacterium | reverse complement strand
AGTTCAACCTTGCAGCAAAGTGGTATTCCGATAGTGAAGAAGATCCCATTACTTTTTGAATAATCAGTTTGTCGGTTGTGTACATTAACTGTTCACTGATCTTGTTAAATATCAGGTAGATATTAAACCCAAGTGTTTTTTTTAATGCTACAAATCTCGGAAACTGTGGGTTGATTTTAAATGGTATAAACTTTCTCAGATAATAAACTCTGTTAAACAGGACAGCCATTTGAAATGACTGTAATATCAATAAATAAACAAAAAGGTCGGAATCTGTATAAATTACATAAAAATATGCAATAATGTTACCTGCAATTCCAACATATTGAATCAGATTGTTTAAATGAAATCTATTTAACCCGGTAATCAAACCGAATGAAACCGGCCCGAAAAACCTGAACACCGTAAAAATTCCAACCATCTGAAATATTGATTTTGCCAAAGGTTGTAGTTCGGGTGAAATATTAAACCAGTCCAACCCAAAGTATGGAAAGATAAATAAAAAGAGTCCCAGCAGAAAAAACAGTATAAAAGAAATAGGCAGTATTGCAAATATCAACTCATTTAATGTGCTAAATTTTTTCTTACTTATCATTTCAGGCACATATTTCATTAAAGATAAGCCGATTGTATAGGAGAAAAAATTTAATATTATCACAATACTACCGACAAAACTTCTTATACCGAAAACCTCTTTACCAAAATACCCAAGAACCAAGGGGGCCAAAACAAAAGCTACAATCACACTACTACCGGAGCGTACAACATTTGATAAAGTGTTAAAAATAATTGTTTTTTTTCTTCCCATTTCCTCAGACGTATTCTTATTAAGTTTACTGTAATAAGATACTAAAGTTTCAATCTGCTAAAGTAAACTAATTAATTTATTTTTGTTTAAATACTTCTTTTCCCTGATTGATTAAAAGGGAGTTTGGTTTCAAAGTAAATAGCAGTAGGAATTTTTTTATTTGCCAAATATTTTTTGCAATGCTCTTTGATCTCTTTTTCTGAAATCCTGTCAACCGAATCATTGGAGATGTATATTGTTGCAGCAAGCTTCTCTCCCAAAACATAATCCTTTTCAGCTCTTATCCTGCAATCAATAACAAGGGGATGCCTGACAATAACATCTTCAATCTCTTTCGGGCTCATCCTGACACCTGCTACTTTAATAATCTCTTTTTTCCGACCGGTTATGAAGATATATCCATCACTGTCTCTCCTTGCGTTATCTCCGGTAAATAACCATCCGTTCAATATTGTCTTTTTAGTGAGTTTCTGGTCATTATAATATCCTTTCATAATATTGTCCCCTTTGGCAATAATCTCACCTTCCTCACCGATATTAACTTCCTCAAGATTATTATTGACAATTTTTAAATCTACTCCGGGAATTCCCTTGCCAATAGAACCTAATTTTGATTTCAGTATATCTGGTTCTAAATATGAAAGTCGTGCAGTTGCCTCTGTTTGTCCGTACATTACGAAAAATTTTATGTCAGGAAATGCCTCTGTGAATTCATCAATGAAAGCATCGTGAAGTTTACCACCGGCTTGTGTAACATATCTTAGAAAAGGGAACTCCATACCCTTAAAATCTTTTGATTTTCGTAATAATATCTGAAAATGACTTGGGACACCGGAAAAACCCGTACAGTTATATTTCCTCAAATCATTTAATACACTTCCAAGAAAAATGAATGAATTATTCAGTACAACTGAGCCACCAACTCTTAAATGTGTATGAAGTAATGAAAGACCATAACAATAGTAAAATGGCATAACAACTTCTATAATATCATTATTTGATAATCTCAGATATTGCAATATTGAATCTGTATTTGCAATGATGTTCTTATGCGATATCATTACACCTTTTTGCTCCCCTGTTGAACCGGATGTGTAAATTATTTCTGCAAGAGTATTGTCATCAAAATTGCCACTTTGATACCCCTCATCAAAATCAATTTCAGAAATAACTGTAGGTATGTCACTATTGTCAATAATTTCATGCTGGTATTCTGTAAAGGTACGTCTGTATCTTTTTGAAACAAATGTCAATTCCGGCTTTGATTCATTAATGATTTGATTTCTGAGTTTTTCTTCAAGACCAGGGTTTATTGGGATACACACATTACCTGATTTTAATACAGAAAGATAAGCAACTATGAAAAAAAACGAATTTTCACTTACGAGTAAAACGTTTTTATTAATACCGATTTTTTTATTTAAATATGAGGCCAGTTTCAATGAAGTATTATAAATATCCTCATATGAAGCCTGCTCCTTTGGCCCTAAAATGAAATTTTTATTAAGGCTTTTAGATTGATTAAAAAAGTAGTCAAATACGTTCATTTCGACAGCTTAATAGTCAATTATAGGTTTCATTCTAAGGTATTCGGTAGTTTTTTGTTTACGTGAGAAATTTTTATAAATCTTTTCAATTTCTTCTTCAGATTGCCCCATTACATTCCCAACTTCTTTTGCCTCATACCCATTTTCAAAGCCATACCAAATCAGATCCAACTGTTCAAATGGAAGCTGATAGAAAAACTCCTCCTGGGTTTGTTCTGCAGTATATGTGTCGGTTGTTGGCGTGCGATCTATGATTTTTTGTGGTACTCCAAGGTGTTCAGCTAATTGATATACCTGAGTCTTATATAAACCTGCAATTGGAATTAAGTCAACACCACCATCACCATATTTTACAAAAAATCCCTGATTAATTTCATGCTTATTTGCAGTTCCGAGAACAGCAAAATGGTTTGCCTCTCCATGATAATATAGCATTGACATTCGTGATCTTTGTTTGAAATTTGATGCGGCAACAATTTGCAAATACTCCTTTACAGGAAGAATGGTTTTCTTTTCCTGATTATCTTCATCAATTATAGTAACATGAAAAACAGGAGGCAGATTTCTTTTCATGCTCGATTTGTCTATTCCGATTTTTGATTTATACCTTTTAGGGTCAAATTCTGGGAATACCCTTTTTATAGCTTCGTCCCTTCTGCTATAACATCCAAATCCTTCCAAAGCCCCACTAATATCTTCAACCAGATATTTAACTCCGAACTTGTCAGCAAGTTCTCTTGCAAGCTCTAAACTGTCTGGACTTGAATCTTTTTCAGGGAGCATTACTCCCAAAACTCTATCGCTTCCAAAGGCTTTAACTGCGAGCGCCATAGTAACAGAAGAATCAATTCCGCCACTTATACCAATAACGCCTCCTCTACGTTTCAACACTTTTACAACATCCTCCCTGAATTTTGATACTATAGAATCTGTGAAGCTTGTAATATCTTTTATTACTAAAATATCTTTTGAAAAAGGCTGTTTCTTCATAATTTATATATTTATATGATTAATAATCTTTTATTATTGTTTTTAAATTATCCAGTTTATGGCTTCTGTACGAAGATGGTTTGTTTTTGATAAAAAGGTCATCAATAATCTGAGTAGAGAGTATTGCAATAAGAGCCATATTATCAACTTCAGAGATATTTTGTCCTGTTTTATATTTTTTTATCAATCGTTCAACTTTGGATGAATCAAAAAATCCAGAATTCTTGATTTTGTTCATAGATAGATTGTTAGAAAATTGTTCAGAACCACTGTTTACTA
>JAOZOC010000031.1 GCA_029933495.1 Bacteroidales bacterium | reverse complement strand
CAGCGATTGTTAAAGATGTAACCGAAAAGGCAATAAAATATTCACCGGATGCAATAATTATTGTTGTTTCCAATCCTCTTGACGTTATGACTTATGCAGCATTTCAGGCTGCCAATAAGGATTCGCGAAAAGTTTTTGGAATGGCGGGAACACTTGATACCGGACGTTATCGTGCTTTTTTGTCAACTGCATTAAATGTTTCTCCTAAGGATATACATGCTTTGTTAATGGGTGGACATGGCGACACAATGGTTCCACTGCCAAGATATACATCTGTTAATGGTATCCCTATTACCGAATTGCTTGCAAAAGAGGAAATTGAAAAGATTGTCCAACGCACAAAGTCTGGTGGTGGCGAACTGGTTAACCTTATGGGTACTTCTGCCTGGTATGCTCCGGGTGCAGCTGCTGCTCAACTTGTTGAAGCTATTGTTGACGATCAGAAAAGAATATTTCCTGTTTGTGCTTGTCTTCACGGAGAGTACAACCTTAAGGAAATATATCTCGGTGTTCCGGTAAAAATAGGTGCTGAAGGAATAGAAGAGATTATAGAGATTGATCTTAATAAAGATGAAATGAAAATGCTGCAAGAATCAGCCGCTTCTGTAAAGAAAGTTATGAAAGTGCTGGATGACATGAAGCTATTCAAATAGAACTTCATACATCAAACAAAAAAAGGGAATGACAGGCTTGGCTTGTCATTCCCTTTTTTGTTAAACTTTAATAATAAGTGCGGCCGCTTGCTGCATCATCATTTAATAAAAGCTTCACCATCCTATTTCAGCATCCTGTACCAATCCATAACAAGGCAGGAGGTAACATCATAATCTTTATGAACCTTGTAATGATTATAGATTACCTTCCCAAGGTATTGACCGCCGAAAAAAGCACCGACAAACAGAGGATATGTATAAAATGCAAAACCGATGTTACTGTAAATCCTTATTAAAATAATAAAAGGTATTGGTATATGGATAGAAAGAAACCACTGAACCGACAGCTTTTTAACATTTGCACGCCAGTATCCGAAAGGGATATTAAATATGAATATTATTAATGTTAACGTTGCTATCTTCATAGTTGTTTAGAAAAATATCGGATGAAATACAAAACCCTGTTCCTTATTGTATTCCAGTGTTGGAAACGGAATTTTAATAAATCCAAGAAAATTCAGCAGGAATTTTAATCCTGTATGACGGGTTTTTATACGTGAAAGATCAATATCAAGTGATAAGTAGTATTGACGTACTCTTGGATAATAAGGTAAAGGCTCACCATCATACTCAGGTGGATTTGAATTTGCACCCAGCATCCCTGAAGCACCATATCCAACTGCGACATTTAGCCACCCGGGAAATCCGGAGTCCTTATTATGTATAAATGCTTTTATATTTCCCGATAGCCAGTATGTTTGACCATTATAATCTTTAAGCATACTTTCAAAACCACCTGAGCCCAACAAATCCGGGCGATATTGAGCATATTCTGACGGGTAATACGACCATTTCAGATAGAACCTTTGCTCATCCCAACCAAGTTGCTGTCCTATAAAGAGGGCTGCTCCGGCAGTATTGGCAATTAGGTCACTTGGAGAAGCTCCCCATTCTGCTGAAAAACCATCAAGAATTTCGACAATTGACAAATATAAAAAACCGGCTGATCCACCAAGCCAAATAGCCTTTTTCCTGCTGACACCTGCATACCGGTAAAATTCGTAGCCAAATTTTCCGAGATAGGCCGATGTAGTAGCATGACCAATCTTATCCATTTGCAACCATTCACCACCATCGTTAAACCAATGGAATCCGTTCATGGGATAATTTTTATACCAGGCCTGATACAAAATGGCTAATGTTCCAACATATATTGCACCTTGAGTAGTTAGAACACAACGAAGTCTTTTTTTATGCAATGTATCAGGGTAGCTTTTAACAAAATAGGGTGTTGATTGAGAGTAAACCCCTGTTTCTCTTAAAAATGAAAATGCTAAAATAAATATTATGATGTATCCCGCCCTTTTCAATGTCTTCTATTTGTTTTTCTCTCTGTTATCCAGCGCCCTTCTGTACTTGTTGGCATTAACTATGTGTTGATTATGAGTTTTTGCAAATGCATGATAACCAGAAAAATCATCCTTTGCACAGAAAAACATATAATCTGTTTCATCAGCATTTAAAACAGCATCAATAGACGAAATGGAAGGTATACATATAGGCCCCGGCGGTAACCCCTGGTGTTTGTATGTATTATATGGAGAATCAAACTGAGTATGTATATTCAAAACCCTTTTAATGTTAAAATCACCTACAGCATAAATTACTGTCGGGTCGGCTCTCAATCTCCATCCATAATGAAGCCTGTTAAGGTAAACGGAAGCTATTATTGGCTTTTCATCATTCTTATTTGTCTCTTTTTCAACTATCGAAGCAAGAATACTAACCTGCTCAGGAGTCAGCTCGAGTTTCTCCGCTTTTGCCCTTCTTTTCTCATTCCAAAAATTGTTGTACTCGGTGTACATCCTGTCCATAAAATCTTCGGAAGTAATATTCCAGTAAACTTCGTAAGTGTTTGGGATGAACAGAGTAAGAACATTCTCCGGAGTGAATCCGAAGATACTAATATAAATCGAATCATTAAGCAGTTGTAGTATTTCAGTAGTATCTGGCTCTATCTGGCTTGCTATTCTTCCTGCAAAATCTTTTTTGATTCTTATATTATTAAAGGTAAGCATAACAGGTGTTTGCTCACCGGAGCGTAGCAGATTGATAAGTTCGTCGTTACTCATTCCTGATTGTATTTTGTACCTCCCGGAATGAATATTATTTGCAAGATTTTTCTTTTTGGCAAGCCACTCAAAACTTATTCTGTTAATGACAATTCCCTGCTCATAGAGAATTGCCTTCAAATCTTCATAAGTTGAATTCCTTGGAATATAAATAAACGTTGCCATATCATCCTTAACCCAGGTATTTGGCTTAAGTATGGTTTTGTATAATTGATAACCGGTAATTCCACCGGCAATTATAAGTACGAGGATTATATACAGAATAATCCTTGAACCTTTTGATTTTTTCTTTCTAAAACCAGAGTTGTATTTTGAGTGATAGTATTCCATTTACTGCGTTGTTTATTGCTAAATTAACCAATTGTACGTATAAAATACAATTATGTTTTCATTTCAAACTCAACTGCACAATGCATTGTACGAACCTTTAGCGCAAGCATTTTACACTTTATTTATTCGCTGTAGCAAATATTCATTTTCCCAGCTATCTTTGGCATGTATCCACTCTTTTTTTAGTCCGACAATTTCAAACTTATGCTTCTTAAATAACTCAATGCTTGCAAGGTTACTTTCCAATATATTGCAATAGACCTGATGAAGATGGAGCACTTCAAAACAATAGTCTGTTAAAAGACCGAGTGCATCAGAAGCCAATCCCTTTTTTCTCTCACTTTTCTTTATCAGGATTCCAATTCCTGCCCTTTTATTATTTGGATCGAAATCGAAAAGGTCGATTGCGCCGACAGTTTTATTGCCACTTTCTGAAATTTTATCTATCATTAACCGCAATTGCTTCGTTGAATAAATATCCAGATGAGAGTTCATAATGTACTGTTCGAGTACGAATCTCGAAAATGGAGCAACCGTGTTGCTGATGTACCAGTGATTCTTATCATTCTCCCATTCGTAAAGCAGGCTTATATCTCCTGGTTCAATTGCTCTCAATTCAACTTTTTCACCTTTCATAATCTATATATATTGATTTATGACCCTTTTAATTAAACTAACTTTTTTAGCCAAAAGTTCTTCAGTTCTCGCCTCGACAAGCAACCGAAGATAAGGCTCTGTATTGGATGGCCGGATATTAAACCACCAGTCCGAAAATTCAACTCTGTAACCATCAAAATCAAAAAAAGCATCAGGTTTCTCTTTTTCCGTCATTGCTTTTTTAACTGCATCCATTGCTTCTTTCTTTTTCTCAACCCGAAAATTTATCTCACCTGAATTTGCATACTTTTTGATTGTGTCAATTATTTGGGAAAAGGATTTTCCCTCTTTCTTAAATCTGTTAACCAGCCTGAGAACCAACAGGCTTGCCATAATTCCAGAGTCAGAATAATAAAAATCTCTAAAGTAATAATGACCGGCAAGTTCGCCACCGAATATTCCGTCAATTTCGCGTAGCTTTAAAGCTGCATAGGCTCTTCCAACGCGCCATGTATGCATTGTTCCTCCAAGTTTACTGATATATTCACCAACAGCTTTTGATGTTCTGATATCCTGGAGAACGTTTCCTCTCAAACCTTTTTCTTCCAGAAAATAGTGTCCAAGAAGAGCAATAATCAAATCGGGTGAGACAAATTTTGCGTTTTCATCCACAAACATAACTCTATCGGCATCACCGTCGAAAATCACCCCGATATCTGATCTGTTTTTTAAAACAGTTTCCTGAAGCTGAATAAGATTTTCCGGAATCAGCGGATTTGGTTCATGATTAGGGAAAGTACCATCAAGAGTTTCATTAATGTAAACCGGCTGCTCTTTCAGTAAATCTTTTATCAATAGCCCCGCCATACCATTTGAACAGTCAATAGAAATTTTCAATCCTGACAGATTAGTCAGATAATTTCTCTGAAAATCCAGATAATCCTCTTTAAAACCAGAAGCTACTATTTTCCCTCTTGCTTCTTTTGGAGTTATGATAATATTTTCATTTATTTTTTTCTCAATCTCATTTAAGCCTGTATCATATCCTATGGGAAGGGCATCTTTTCCTGAAACCTTCATCCCGTTATATTCCTTTGAGTTGTGTGAGGCTGTAATCATTACTGAAGCATCAAATTTATACTTTGCCGTTCCCCAGTATATCATTGGTGTTGTAGTTAAGCCGGCGTCAAACACATCTGCACCTGCATCATTAATCCCTTTACAAAGATATTCGAATATCTCCGGTGATGAGATTCTGTCATCTCTTCCAACCAGAACTCTTTTTGCATTTAGCAGTTCCGGCAGAAAAAAACCAATCTTATAGGCATCCTCCTTGTCGAAGTCTGTACCGTAAACACCTCTAATATCGTATGCATGAAAAGCTCTTACCATTTTTTAAGTTTTGAGTAATCTCTTACTATGTACACATTGTAATCGCCAAGATAACCAAATCCGTATTTCTCATAAAGATTAATAGCTTTTATATTGTTTTTCTGCACCTCCAGTTTTATTTGCAATCCCGTAGAATGCGCAAAATCAAGTGACTTTTCAAGTAATGGCTTTGAAAAACCTTTTCCCTGATAATTAGGGCTGACCCCAAAATGATGCAGATAAAGCCTTCTACCGTCAGTACTCATCCACGATGTGGCAATCAATTCTCCTGTTTTCGTATCATCCATAACCAAAAATTTCCCGCCAATGCTAAGAGTTCTTTCAATAGCCTTATCGTCATCACCCCTGGCAGGACTTCCCATTCCTGTATCATTCCACAACCTGGAAACAGCATTAAAATCTCCAGGCTTATAATCCCTTATTATAAAATTTTCGTCATTCATTTTCAAATCTCAATTTCACCTGAAAAAACTCTCTCTGCCGGCCCTTCAAGCCAAATGTCAGTAAATTTATCTTCTATATTTTCAAAATAAACTTTAAGTCCTCCCCCATCAGTCCGGATATCAAAGGAGCCTTTTTTAATACCTGTGATTACTGCTGCAGCAAGTGCAGAAGCCGTGACTCCTGTTCCACAAGAGAGAGTAACATCCTCAACACCACGTTCAAAAGTTACTACCTTTAGCTTATCACCATCCAATTCCACAAAATTAACATTTGTACCACCAGGCTGAAACCTTTTATCCCATCTTATCTTTTTCCCTTCAGCAAAAATATCTCTTTCTTCAATACTATTTACAAATTCGATATAATGAGGAGAGCCTGTATCAAGCAGGAAATAGCCCTCCTTTTGCTCTGAAAAAAATACATCCTGCATCTGTAATGACACCACTGATATGTTCCCAGATTCTGTAAGAATTTTAGCTTTGTGAATGCCATCTACTGCCTGGAATGATGTTTCCGAATCAATTATATTCAATGATTTGGCAAAAGCTGTGATGCACCTCCCACCATTGCCACACATCGTACCTTCGTGACCATCGGCATTATAGTACTTCATAGCAAAGTCAGTTTCAGGATGACTGTTAAGAGTCATCAGCCCATCAGCTCCTATCCCAAGTCTGCGATGGCATAATGCGGATATGATCTTTTCTTCCGGCCTAAAAATATCGGCCCGGTTATCAATAAGAATAAAATCATTTCCTGTCCCGTGATATTTATGAAAGACAAGGTTCATTTGCTATCTATCTTCTAAATACCGAAAGTATCGGCAGCACAAAGTTAATCGTATTTATTTAATTAGTTGAATATTTTTCATTTCAACCACTAATTTTCTACTTGATAAAACAACCTAAACATTTCGTTCTCAGGTTAACAATATTTAACACTCAGTATAAAACAGGTTGAATATTCAGTCGTTATTATCTTTAAACCTGGCAGGAAGTACAATTTGATTTAGAATCACATTTTTCGAATAATAAATAAACAAATTTGAATTTATATTGTTCCATTAAATACTATTGCTATGAAAAAGATATTTGGAATATTTTTACTTATGGTTTTAGCCGGTTTTATTTCGGTAGCTATTTATAAGGTTTTTGAAAAAGATTATTTATCAGAAGTTAAGGTAGTACAAGAACCAGTACCTGTTATACAGGCAAGCTACACGTTACCGATACCGGTTGTGGGACCGGATTTTGTTGATGCTGCTGACAAATCGGTACATGCAGTTGTTCATATAAAATCGGAACTAAGACGAAGAAATCAGGTTTACAACAACTTCTTTGATTTTTTCAATGATTACTTTTATGGAAACCAAGGTATTCCTGTTCCAATCATCGCAACGGGATCAGGAGTAATAATTTCTTCTGATGGTTATATCGTAACTAATAATCATGTTGTTCAGGAGACAGCCCGTCTTGAGGTAACTCTTAATGACAATCGAACTTATGATGCAGTACTTATTGGGAATGACCCTTCAACCGATCTGGCCTTGATAAAAATTGATGCCAACAATCTGCCCTATCTGAATTATGGCAATTCCAACGATTTAAAAGTCGGAGAGTGGGTGCTGGCTGTTGGGAATCCGTTTAATCTTACATCTACTGTAACGGCAGGGATTGTAAGTGCAAAAGCAAGAAATATTAATATACTTGGCTCTAACGCTGCAATAGAATCATTTATTCAGACTGACGCTGCCGTTAACAGAGGGAATAGCGGTGGAGCACTGGTAAATACAAAAGGTGAGCTGATTGGGATAAATGCGGCTATTGCATCAAATACCGGAAATTATACCGGATATTCCTTTGCAATACCTGTAAATATTGTGAAGAAAGTGATGGATGATTTTCTGAATTACGGTGGTGTGCAAAGGGCATATCTTGGAATTAGATTTACCGAAATTGATAGTAAATTCGCAAAGGAGAAAAAACTTGATGAAGTCAAAGGTGTTTACGTTGTAAAGGTTCTTGGTAGCGGGGCTGCTGAAGCCGGCGGAATCAAGCCCGGGGATGTTATTGTAAAAATTGATAATCGTAAAATTGATTCAAAATCAACATTTCTTGAGGCAGTTGGGACACATCGTCCGGGAGATAAAATTGAGATAGAGGTAATGCGCAAGGGGAAGCCTCAGCAACTTGAAGTTACACTAACAAACAGCAACGGCAATACTGATCTGGTCAAAAATAGCGATATCAGAATATTTGGTGCGTCATTTAAACCTTTATCCGATGGAGAGATGTACTATTTAAAAATTGACCATGGTATAAAAGTTGATGATGTCGCAGGTGGTAAATTCAGGGATGCAGGAATAAGGGAAGGATTCATAATTTTGAATGTTGATAATAAACCAATCTTTAGTGTTGACGATCTAAAAAGAGAGACCGAAGGAAAACGTGGAGGAATACTAATAGAAGGAATTTATCCAAACGGACAAAGTGCCTTCTATGGAATAGGCATTTAGGCCAAATAATGAATTGATAAAATAATAAATATCAGCAATATATAGTTAGTAAATCAGAATTAATAAAAAAAGTATCTGAAATATTTGGCTGGCTTATAAAAATGTCGTATATTTGTATACTTTTTTGTCGTCTGATTAAATTATTGATAATCAAAGTGTTAAGTTAGAAAGAGAGCGAAAAAAATGAGACAATTAAAAATTACAAAATCAATCACAAACCGTGAAACGGCTTCACTTGACAAATATCTTCAGGATATTGGCAAGGAGGAGTTGATTACTGCAGATGAAGAAGTTCAGTTGGCACAACGTGTAAAGCAAGGTGATAACATTGCCCTTGAAAAATTAGTAAAAGCCAATCTGCGTTTTGTTGTCTCTGTAGCGAAACAGTATCAAAATCAGGGTTTGAGTCTTCCCGATCTTATTAACGAAGGGAATCTCGGACTTATTAAAGCTGCCAAAAGGTTTGACGAAACAAGAGGTTTTAAATTTATCTCTTATGCCGTTTGGTGGATTCGTCAGTCAATATTGCAGGCACTGGCTGAGCAATCCCGTATTATAAGGTTACCATTGAACCAGGTTGGTTCGTTAAACAAAATTAAAAAAGCTACTTCCAAACTGGAGCAGGAGTTCGAAAGAACACCATCTTCTGAAGAGATAGCCGAGAAACTTGAAGTACCGGATTACAAAATTAATGCTGCAAAAAAAATTGCCACAAGGTACATCTCTATGGATGCCCCTCTTACACAGGATGAGGAGACGAAATTTCTAGATGTTTTTGTTTCCAATGATTCTCCAACAACAGACGATGGACTTATCAGAGAATCACTGGCAAGAGAAATCCAGAGATCACTTTCAACTCTTTCAAAAAAAGAAAGAGATGTAGTTAATTTGTACTATGGAATCGGAATGGCCCACGGGCTTACACTTGAAGAAATTGGTGCTAAATTTGACCTTACCCGCGAAAGGGTTCGCCAGATTAAAGAGAAGGCTATCAGGAGGTTAAAGCACAATTCAAGAAGTAAATTACTAAAAGCCTATTTGGGACAGTAACAGAAAGTGAAAAAAATCGTAAAAAAGGGATTACTATTTTTGTAGTAATCCCTTTTTTTATACTTTTGACACAGTTTTTAACAGATTGACCAATGCTAACATATTTTTAATTTATTCTTATGGAAGATAAAAAATTCAATTCAAAAGATTCAGCAGTCTTTGAACATTCGTTAAATAAATGGATGGAAGACGAAAAAGCAGGATTTGATTTTATCAATCTTGTTGGTAAGCTTTTTTATGAGAAAAATGTCGAACTGATATTATTTAGAAATCAGTTAATTGACAGAACTGCCAGTGTAATTCTGTACAAGCACTCATACGCAGTTACTGTTATTGGTGAAAAACTCAAAATTCAGGATTCTCTTATCCTGGCAAAGGCAATTAATACTCTTGATTTACCTCCTTCAAAGCTTGATATTGGAAAGCTGAATATGGAATGGACAAATGAAAGAGAAAAGTATAAGAATGATCCTGTTGCTTTTCTTGAGGTCAGACTTAAAGATATCATTGGCAAGGGGCCGAAATATGATAAACCTGTCGATGTGGTACTGTTTGGTTTTGGGCGTATAGGCCGTCTTTTACTTCGCGAGCTAATCATTCAGGGCAACGGAACTCAGTTAAGACCTCGTGCAATTGTTACACGTAAAGTTACACCTGAAGATGTTACAAAACGTGCATCCCTTATAAGGCATGACTCTATTCACGGTCCTTTCAGGGGAAATGTTACTGAAGACCCGGAAAATTTCGAGATATTTCTTAACGGTCATACTATTAAAATGATCGAAGGCTCAAACCCTGAAGATATTGATTATGAAGCATACGGAATTAAGGATGCGTTAATAATTGATAATACCGGTGTTTTTAGAGATAAAGATGCTCTAAGCCGTCATTTAAAAGCTAAAGGTATAAGCAAAGTTTTACTTACAGCACCCGGGAAAGGAGAAATGCCTAATATCGTTTATGGTGTTAATCACCTGGATTTTAATATTGATGACCATGATGTCTGGTCAGCTGCCTCCTGTACAACAAATGCAATTGTTCCTGCTTTGGCAGCAATTGAAAATACCTTAGGAATAGAAAAAGGTCATATCGAGACGATTCATTCATACACTAATGACCAGAATCTGCTTGACAACTATCATAAGAAGCCAAGACGTGGCCGTGCTGCTCCACTTAATATGGTAATTACCTCAACTGGTGCCGGCTCTGCCGCTGCTAAAGTTATTCCAAATTTGAAAGGGAAATTAACAGCTAATGCAATCAGGGTTCCGACTCCTAATGTTTCTCTTGCAATACTTTCGTTATCACTTAAAAAGGCGACTACGAGAGAGGAAATAATTGAACTGTTGAGGTTTGAAGCATTAAGAGGGAAATTTGTTGAGCAGATTAGGTTCTCAGCTTCAAATGAATCAGTATCATCCGACTTTATTGGTGATCCGGTTGCTTCTATTTTCGACAGCCCGTCAACCCTTGTTTCTGCCGATGGTAAGAATGTGCAACTATACATGTGGTACGATAATGAGTTTGGATATACTATGCAGGTTATACGATTAGCAAGGCATATTGCGAATGTTAAGAGATATACGTACTATTAAAATAATAACATTGTAAAAGAAACCCCGACTGAAAAGTTGGGGTTTTTTATTTGGAGAATAATTGCATCTGTTTCAAGGTTCATTTTTCAATATTGTATCAATCTGTTCTTTGTTTACAGGCAAATGATTCGGTTAATACATTTTTTTCTTTTTCGGCTTTGGATTTGATAATAAAATCGGATATTTGCAAAAACATTTAATGACATGGCAAGGACAAAATATATATTTGTTTTAGGAGGTGTTGCATCATCTCTTGGTAAGGGAATCATTTCATCATCACTGGCAAAATTATTACAATCACGCGGATTTTCTGTAACTATTCAAAAGCTTGATCCATATATCAATGTGGATCCTGGCACTCTTAATCCATATGAGCATGGTGAATGTTATGTTACTGAAGATGGTGCTGAAACCGACCTGGATCTGGGTCATTACGAACGATTTTCAAATGTCCCCACCTCACAAGCTAATAATGTCACAACCGGACGCATATATCAAACAGTTATTGAAAAAGAACGAAGGGGAGACTATCTGGGTCATACAGTTCAGGTCATTCCGCATATTACTGATGAAATAAAGAGGAGAATAAAACTACTTGGCAAAACCGGTAAATATGATTTTGTTATAACTGAAATCGGAGGTACTGTTGGTGATATTGAATCGTTACCATATATTGAATCAGTAAGACAATTACGATGGGAAATGGGGCGCGATTGTTCAGTTATCCATCTAACGTTAGTCCCCTATCTTGCCGCTGCCGGAGAGTTAAAAACAAAACCAACACAACACTCTGTAAAAACATTATTGGAATCGGGAGTACAGCCAGATATTATCGTTTGCCGGACAGAAAAGCATCTGAGCGAAAACCTTAAAAACAAAATTGCAAAATTCTGTAATGTAGAGCCTTCCTCAGTTATTGAGTCCATTGATGCCAAAAGCATATATGAAGTTCCTATTCTAATGAGAAAGGAAAATCTTGATACAGAGGTTTTAAGAAAAACAATGATGCCTCTCGACAGCCAACCCGACCTTAACAAATGGGAAGATTTTCTTTATAAGCTATCTCACCCAACTACCGAAGTGAATGTAGCACTTGTCGGGAAGTATGTTGAATTAAAAGATGCATACAAATCTATCAGCGAATCGTTTGTACATGCCGGCGCGGCGAATGAGTGTAAAGTGAATGTTAAAATGATACATGCCGAGAAGATTACCGATGATAATGCAAAAAACATTTTGAAAGATTTTGATGGAGTTCTTGTTGCACCCGGCTTCGGTGAAAGGGGAATTGAAGGGAAGATTTCTGCAATCAGGTATGTGAGAGAGAATAACATACCGTTCCTTGGTATCTGCCTTGGAATGCAATGTGCCGTTATAGAATTTGCCCGCAATAAACTCGGATATAAAAGTGCTCATTCTATGGAGATGAACCCTGATACGAAATATCCTGTTATCGACCTGATGGAAGAGCAGAAGAAGATAAAAGGAATGGGCGGAACAATGAGGCTTGGAGCTTATCCCTGTAAAGTGAAAAAGAATTCAATTGCGTTCGAGAGCTATCAGACAATAAATGTTAGTGAGCGCCACAGACACAGATATGAATTTAATAATGAATATTTGAAAGAATTTGAACAGGCAGGAATGAAAGCTACCGGAGTCAATCCAAAAGAGAATCTTGTTGAAATTGTTGAGCTTAAAGATCACCCCTGGTTTGTTGGCGTTCAGTTTCATCCTGAATATCAGAGTACTGTTGCCAAACCCCATCCTATTTTTGTTAACTTTGTTAAAGCTGCTATAAAGCATAAGAAGTCTGATTAGTCGAAATTTTTAAAAAATACTAAAAATGAAACATCTGCCTTTTTCAAATTTAAGGAATATTGTAATGGCAGTTTTTCTGCTATCAGTTATTTCCTGCGATGTAGCAGATAACCTTGTTCAGGTTGTAAATCAAAACCTACCGTTGACTGAACAGGAGGTTGTTTCCGGTCTTAAGGAAGCATTAAAGGTCAGTACCGACACTGCTGTAAATGTTGTATCCGCAATAAACGGTTATTATGGCGATAATGTAATCAAAATATTACTGCCACCCGAAGCGGATGTCATTGTCCAGAATAAAAATAATGCACTTCTGCAAGCGGCCGGAATTACAAAGTTCATCAATGATGCCGAATTAAGTTTTAACAGAGCTGCTGAGAATGCGGCTAAATCGGCAACTCCGATTTTTATTAATGCAATAAAGTCAATGACTATCAGTGATGCATTCAATATTTTAAATGGATCGGATACAGCTGCTACTCACTATTTCAGGCAGAAGACATACCACCATTTGAGAAATTCATTCAAACCCCAGATCAAAAAGTCGCTGAAAAAACCTCTTGTAAATGGAATTTCGGCGGATAAAGCCTGGACAACCCTTGCAGATACTTATAACGAAGTTGCAGCCATAGTTCCGGGATGGAAAAAAGTTAACGTTCAGCCTGATGAATATGTCACCCAAAAAGCTTTAAACGGATTATTCATTAAGATTGCAGAACAGGAGAAGCAGATAAGAAACAATCCCCGTGCCCAGGTTAACGATATTCTGAAAAGGGTCTTTGGTGAGAAAATTTCTTTTTAACTGTTCTGAGAAAAGATATCCCGATTTACTCAATTCCTGAAAAATGCTTCATAAACTGCACCCGTTCGTAAGCAGCAGGATTATCAGTTTCTTTAAGACTTACCTTCCCAATAAATTCGTCAGTAGTCTTAAAATTGTGCTTTGTCATCCAGTTATCAACAAACCTGATCATCTCCGGAATAACGTGTAATCCGTTTTTATATAATGTAGAAGCAATTTGAGTTGCTTTTGCACCTGCAAGCAGTTGTTTAACAACACCTTCGCCGTCGTGAACCCCGGTTGAAGCAG
>JAOZOC010000416.1 GCA_029933495.1 Bacteroidales bacterium | reverse complement strand
TGCTGACAGGATTTATGTACTCCTTATTCATAATCGTTATCCTGTTTTTATAAAAAGATGAACTCTGCATCATTGAGAGGGCAAAAATGAAAATGGGGTCTTTTACTCCGGCCACGTGTGTTGCAATAACCTCTTCATTACTTCTGTCGGGATACATAAATTTCCTTTTTGTGACAGTCTCCATTATAAAAAGATGGTGGTTTTTAAGGAAATCACGGACTTCCTTATCGGTAGTATCAATTTTCATTGTATCGGCTCTTAGTTTGTCTAGAGAATCTAGATCAATGGAGAAAATCATCTTATCGTAGGATGTATATGAAAAAGCGGGAAGCTTTTCCGGATCATTGATATTTATGCTAATATTACAATTGTTGATTATACGATGTGCAGGGTTAATACCGGGAACAACCACAACTTCCGAAAGTTCATATTCAGTCCGTTGCATTTTAATACTGATACCTGATTTTTTCTTATTGACAATATAATCAACAGGTTTATAACCGACATAAGAAAGGTGGATAACCTTTATCGCAACAGGTGATTTAAGGCTGAACTTACCGTCAATATCCGTTGTTCCACCAAACCGCGAATCATTAATAACTATATTGACGAAAGGTAATGCGATACTTGTTTCAGAATCGAAAACCCTTCCCGATACTTCATAATTCTGTCCGGATACAATACCAATAAACAGAAATGATATGATGAAAATTACAACAGGTTTCATATTAAATTTTGAAAGACAAAAATAATGCTTTTTATCATTGTTGAATTTTAATTCAATTTTTACTAACTTTGCACAACAATATTTTATTGCATGACGACAATAACGTTAAAAAATAACAAAGAAAAAATCCGTACCAGCTTTGAATCCTGGGAGGAGCTACAGGAATATGCTCTGCGACAATTAGTTGTAAGATTCTATCCGGTAAAAGAAAATGAAATTAGCGAGGGACTGAATGAGAAAATTAACAAAGTAAGAAAAGAGTTTATTGAAAATCCCGAATCATTTGATGACATCTGATGGAAGTTAAAGAACACAAGGGAATTAGAGAATACCTTGAGAAAAGGCAGTTAACAAAACAATACAGAAAGCAGAAAAGTCTGATAAAAGCTGGTTACTTCGATTTAGCACACCTTAAAAAAATGACTCCAAAATCAAGTGAGATTTACTATTTTCGTATAAACAAAAAATACCGGGCCATAGGTTTCATTGAAAAAGATACTTTTGTTGTTACTGAAATTTGGGATCATCAATAATCCAAAAAAACGATTATGAAAAATATATCCATCACTACCACCGCAGTTTTACTAATGATTTTTTTCTCTGGAAATTGCCAGCAAAGCAATATCTGGATTGCAAATGCTCCCGCAGGAAGCAGATATTGTGAAATAAACAAGGATGGTATAACCGTAATTCCCAATGGCAGGCTTGTTAATCCGGAAGGTGTGTCGTATCATGTTGCTCCGCATCCATTTGGACTTACCCTCAGTCCTGATGACAAGATTGCCGTTACTGCCAATTCAGGTACTAATCCTTTGTCAATAACAATTATCAGGAATATTTATTCCAAAAACCCAATGATTATTCAGGTTCCTCCCGGTGGACATAGCGACAGAGGAGTAATTGAATCTGTATTTATGGGTCTTGCCATATCACCTGACAACAAAACAGTTTATGTTGCAGGCGGCCAGGCAAACAAAATTTATATGTTCGACACACAAACCGGTGACTCACTGGGTTTAATTGATTGTGCCGAAAAAATTGGAGACTCACTTCATACAAAAGGTTATATCGGTGATATGGTGTTGTCCAATGACGGTTCCACGATCTTTGCAGTAGATCAGGTTAATTTCAAAGTCAAAATAATTAACACAAAGTCAAAAAGACTAATAAATACTGTGCCTACAGGCAGGTATCCATTTGGCATAACCCTGTCGCCCGATGAAAAAAGAGTTTATGTAGCAAATGTGGGAATGTTTGAATATGAGCTTATTAAAGGTATTGATTATGACAATTTGAAAGAGACTGCGCTGGCATTTCCGCCTTTTGCATATAATTCAGAGGAGGCGCGCGACGGAATAAAAAATGACACAATCGAAATTCCGGGGCTTGGAGACCCCAACGTACCTGAATCTTTGTCGGTTTGGACAATTGATATTTCCAATATTACAAAGCCGAAAGTTGTGGCAAAAATAAAAACCGGTGTTCTTGTTGGTGAACTAATCGAAGGTATTCCTGCTGTGGGAGGTGCCAGCCCCAATTCAGTTGTAGCTACCGAAAAATATGTTTTTGTTAGTAACGGCAGCAATGACAATATTTCTGTTATTGACATCAAGTCTGATACTGTTGTTAATACAATTTTTCTTAATTTGGATAAGCGGATCGATCATTTACGCGGAAAAATACCTTTTGGACTTGCTCTTTCACCTGATAACAAAAGGCTCTATATTGCCGAATCGGGAATTAATGCAATTGGAGTGATAGATGTTGAGAAACTGGAAGTTATAGGCCATATTCCGGCAGGCTGGTTTCCTGCAAAACTGAAAGTATCAAGTGATGGCAAAAAGCTGATAATTGCCAATGCCAAAGGATATGGTAGCGGGCCAAATGGTGGAGAGGATTTCCAGGTCGGGCCGGAAGGAAGTTATATCGGCAGCCTTATGAAAGGTACCGTACAGGTGATTGATATTCCTACGGATGAGAAACTCCAGGAATTAACAAAACAGGTGATTGACAACAACTTTACATTCGTACAAGTTAATGATCCAGCGCTGGATTGGAGAAAAAGTAATCCAATACCCCTGTTTCCCGGAGAAAAGGAATCACCTATAAAACACATTGTTTTTATCTCAAAGGAAAACAGAACTTATGATGAAATTTTAGGTCAGGTTAAGAAGGGGAAAGGCGATCCGGAACTAGCAAGGTATGGCAAAAATGCCTCTATTAAGAACAGTGCAAAAACAGACTCTGTCCTTAATGCCGATGTGATGGTCAACCATCTAAATTTGGCGAAAAAATTTGCCATTGGTGATAATTTTTATGTTGACTCTGACGTCTCTGCTGATGGACACCACTGGCTCACAAATACTTATCCAAATGAATGGGTAGAGTCGAGTGTGTCGGCAAGTTATGGTGGCAACAGGTCGTACTGGAAAGTAAAAGGAACTCCGGGAGCTCTCTCTTTCACAGGGGCAGCAGGTGCCATTTACCCCGAAAGCTACAACGAGGCCGGTTCAATGTGGGATCATCTTTTCCGAAATCAGGTTGACTTTTATAATTTCGGATTTTCAATAATGTTTGAACCCAGCTCATATGACAAGTCATATACGGATATCGGAATGCGATACCTCTATAATTACCCGATGCCATCACCACTTCATTCAAGCACTTCCCGGATGTATCCGACATATAACACCGGGATTCCAGACCAGTTCAGAATTGACAGATTTATTGAGGAGTTTAACCAAAAGTGGATTAATAGTGAGATGGAAATGCCGTCACTTTTAACTGTTATCATTCCAAATGATCATGGAGCTGGCAACCGTCCTGATGATGGCTATCCTTTCCGCGAAAGCTATATGTGCGATAATGATCTGGCTGTGGGCAGAATTGTGGAATTTCTGTCGCATAC
>JAOZOC010000415.1 GCA_029933495.1 Bacteroidales bacterium | reverse complement strand
TAACAAATTGCCTCCATTAAATTCTGGGTATGCATTTTTTGTATTCCTCGATATCGGGCTACACCTCCAGAGAACCATCTTCTTATTCCTCCAAAAATACGTTTGACCTTAAATCTTTCTTAGCAGAAATAAAAAAGCCCCCGGCTAAACGGAGGCTTTTCCACAAAACAAAACATTTTATTTCAGTATCAGTTTTTTAGTAACTGTCTGATTTGTTTTTGAACTTTCAAATGAAACGAAATAAATTCCTTTTTTCAGTTCTGAAAGGTCAAAAGTGCCCTTTATTCCGTCAACCTTAAATTCTTTAACAAGATTTCCGGTAAGAGCATACACTTTCATCATATCAAAAACAGGATCATTCATACTTACATTAACAATTCCTGCTGAAGGATTCGGGAAGAGCCTTACATCATTTAATAAAGTGTATGGGTTGCCTGTTCCAACATTTTTCTCACCTTTAATAACAATATTATCAATTTCCCAGGTTGCTGTTTCTATACTTGTACAAGTAAAATGGAAAGCAACATACACTGCATTACTATTATATGATGAAATATCAATTATCCCGGATTCTGTCCATTCCCAGAAACCGGATGACATTGTAAAGTCAAGGTCTGTCCAGGTTGCAGTATAAGGGTCATCGCCTCCGTCATAATTAGTTGAGATTTTAACTTCCAACGGATTACCTGTATATCCCTTTGAGTTAAAAAATTCCAAAGTTTCATTGGAATATTCATCCAGGTTCATTGGAGGAGAAATGAGCCAGTCGTCATTTTCAAATGGCTCGCCATCGTATCCGGTCATTTTTGCACAGGGTGTGTCGTCAACACCATGAATTTCATCAATAGCCCACACCTGATCACCAACGACAGAAACCGGAGTCCAGTTTCCAAAGCTCAATCCATTAAAATCTTCTGATTCAATAACTTCAATTGTCGGCTCTGTTGTAGTTTCATTTGCAGTTGGCGCCGTTCCATCATTTTTATAGTCTATATCTGTACCAGAATTTGTATAGGAGTAGATTGAGAAATAATATGTAGTTGTTGGATCAAGGTTTGCAAAGATTGCTTCCTGTACTCCAAAGTTAACGTTCATAGCACCGCTTCCATCAGACAGGTCAAGGTCGTTGGCAACAGGTGTTCCATCGGTTGGAGTTGGCAAAGCACTGTCAGTACCTGCGAATACGATATAAGCATCCGGGAGTTGCTCGCCTGTTGCATCTGTCCATATTAAAGATATAGAAAGTTGATTAGCAGAGGCAGCAAAGCCAGTTGGGTAATTTGTAGGTTCCGGATCAGGAGTTCCGCCTTCATCACCTGTAATAACAATCTCATCAATTTCCCAGGTTGCCGATTCAGTATCGTTTGATGTAAATTTGAAAGCAACATAAACAGCAGAACCTGAAAATGAAGAAAGGTCAACTGCACCTGATTCAGTCCATGCCCATGAACCACCTGACATTGTATATGTCAGAGCTGTCCAATCTGCTGCATTAGGATCACCACTTCCTGAATAATTGGTAGAAACCATAAGCTCGAGGGGCTCTCCGGAATAGTTCATTGCATTTTGAAAGTTAAGAGTCTCGTCAGAATAATTGTTAAAATTCATAGCTGGTGAGATAAGCCAGTCCTCATTTACATATGCTTGTCCATCATATCCGGTCATTTTAGCACATGGAGTTCCGTTCAGACCGAAATCCTCTACAACTTCCCATACCTGATCACCTGTCACTGACACCGGAGTCCAGTTGCCAAAAGTAACATCATCAAAATCTTCCGATTCTATTATATTATTTGGAATCTCTCCGGTTGTTGCTTCAGCAGTAGGTGCTGTACCATCATTTTTAAAATTAATATCAGCTCCTGAATTTGTGTATGAGTAAATTGAGAAGTAATAAGTCATGTTTGGATCAAGGCTTGTAAATGAAGACTGCTGTGCCCCATATCCTACATTCAGTGCTCCGTTTCCATCCGACAAATCCAGGTCGTTCATAACAGGTGTTCCGTCAACCGGAGTTGGCAATGATGAGCTTGTTCCAGCATAAATAATGTAAGCATCCGGAAGTTGCTCGCCCGTTGCATCTGCCCATGACAGGTTAATATCCAGCAGGTTCGCTATTGCAGTAAAATCAGTCGGGTAGTTTGTAGGTTCCGGATCAGGAGTTCCGCCTTCTTCACCTGTAATAACAATCTCATCAACTTCCCAGGTTGCCGATTCAGTATCGTTTGATGTAAATCTGAAAGCAACATAAACAGCAGAGCCTGCAAATGAAGAAAGATCAACTGCACCTGATTCAGTCCATGCCCAGGAACCACCTGACATTGTATATGTCAGGGCTGTCCATTCTGCTGCATTAGGATCACCGCTTCCAGAATAATCGGTAGAAACCATAAGTTCAAGGGGCTCTCCGGAGTAGTTCATTGCAGTTTGAAAGTTAAGAGCCTCGCCAGTATAATTATCAAAATTCATAGCTGGTGAGATAAGCCAATCCTCATTTACATATGGTTGTCCATCATATCCGGTCATTTTTGCACATGGAGATCCGTTCACACCGTAATCCTCTACGACTTCCCATACCTGATCACCAGTCACTGACACCGGAGTCCAGTTTCCAAAAGAAACACCATCAAAATTCTCAGATTCAATAACAGAAATATTAGCAGTTGTTGCATTGGCAGAAGGTACTGTGCCATCGGTTTTAAAATCAATATTAGCACCTGAATTTGTGTAAGGATAGATTGTAAAATAGTAGGTTGTATTACCATCAAGAGCCGTAAAAGCAGCAGCCTGGTTTCCGTATGCAACATTCAAAGCACCATTACCGTCAGACAGGTCTGTGTCGTCAGGAACAGGTGTTCCGTCAACCGGAACCGGAAGGTTCCCGGCATCAGTACTTGCAAGAATAATATATTTTGAGGGTAATTGTGCGCCTGTGGCATCTGTCCAGGATAGATTAATATCATTACCTGCTGCAATTGCAGCAAACCCGGTTGGATAATTTGATGGCTCGGGATAAACTGTAACATCTCCTGTAAACTCAAAATCATCATAAAAAACCGAGCCTCCTGTCTGATCATCTTGCTTGTAAACACGAACTTCGAACCTGAATGCATCAGCCGAAGCAGGTGCCGTTAATGTAACTGTGAATTGCTGCCAGTTAGAATTGTCTTCTGAGTAAGTACTCGGACGCAGTTCGTCAGCATTGTCAGGGAGTGTGCTTCCGCCTGCAAGCCAATAAGACCAAATCCTTGTTCTTGCCATAGGGTCATTATCGAAATACCAATATGAGATGGTGTACTCCTGTCCACCTTCTACACCAGACATTTCCTGCATCAAATCTTTTGTTGTAGCATCAGATGTGTGACTGGCAGAGTAACTGCCTCCGTGAATGGTAGTTGATTCCTGAGTAATATTTTCAGCTTTCACCCAACTGTCAGGGACACCACCTGTCCAGGATTCCATATCACCGTTAACAACAAGGTTTTGTGCTGTAATGTTAAGAGAAATGCCCAGCGTAATCAAAACCGCCAAAGCGAATGTAAAAATAGATGTTTTCATCGTTCTAAATTTTTAAGTTAATTTTTTAAGTTAATTTCTGTCTATACAATTGAGGTCTTCAAAGGCTGTTTTCAATCTTTCAATCATACTATT
>JAOZOC010000414.1 GCA_029933495.1 Bacteroidales bacterium | reverse complement strand
TTTTCGTTAATGCTTTGTCTGTATACTCTAAATCACAACGATTATCATACTTGCAGACTTTAAAAAATATCGATAATGTTCAACTTATTGCCATTGAACACAAACGTATCTCCTACCCTCTTCCCCTGCATAGCCTTATAAACAGGCACCATTGGTGATATTGCGTAATAGGATTCTCCGTCAACCTCAATTTTTCCGATGCTTACTGAAATAAACATTTTCTGATTGCTGGTAACAACAACAGCTCCGAAATCAACTTTGTCAATTTGTTTGTCTAACGGGATTATATTCAGCACATCAAGAAGCTCCCGGGATTTCTGCAATTGTGAGGCAAACAGGTCTCGCTTGCTCAGGAGCTGCGCACGATAGGCATCGTACCTGTCTCTGGGACAGCCATAGTCGTTTGCCATTTTCTGTGCATCTTCCATTTCATACTTTAAAGTATCAATATTTTTGGATTGCACATTCTTGCAAACATCCAGTATTTTTGCTTTAAGTTCTGGTTTGTCCATAATTTAGTGTCTGTTAAGACTTCTTAGTCACGATAAATCAACCGCTTAATCCAGCTTAAACCAATCCTCAACTAATATGGTTTTGTCTTCCGGCTCGTCTTTGTGTCTGAACTCGTTTGTTTGCTTATTGTAGATGTAGTCTTTTTTCCACTCATCTAAATTTGCAACTATTTCGTGAAGACCATTTACAAATGTATATAATTCTTCATCTAACATTGTGGGATGTAGTGAAAGCCTTACCCAACCAGGTTTTTCAGAGAGATCGCCGGAATTTATCTTTTCGGTAATCTCATGCGAAAACTCATAACTCACGTCAAGCAGGTAATGACCGTAAGTACCTGCACAGGCGCATCCTCCCCTGACCTGTATTCCCCAGCGATCATTAAGAATTTTTACTATCAGGTTGTAGTGTATATCCTCAATATAAAAAGAAAATACACCCAGTCTTTCCTGAATATTATCCGCAAGGATATGCATTCCCGCCACTTTCGACATCTCCTTAAAAGCAATCTTAACAAGCTCCTCTTCCCGCTGTCTGATATTGACGGTTCCCATCTGATCCTTAAGATCAATACAAAGAGCAGTCCTTATAGCTTGTAAAAATCCTGGAGTACCACCATCCTCACGGGCCTCAATATCATCAATATATTTGTATTCGCCCCAAGGATTTGTCCATTCCACTGTTCCACCACCGGGCTGGTCTGGGGTTGGTATATTATAGAGTGAAGAATCGAAAATCAAAACTCCTGAACTTCCAGGACCACCAAGAAACTTATGTGGTGAAAAGAAGATAGCATCCAATCTTTCCATAGGATCTTCGGGATGCATATCCATATTAACATAGGGAGCGGAAGCGGCAAAATCAATAAAACATAAGCCACCATACTCGTGCATAATTTTAGCCATTTCGTGATAAGGAGTAAACACACCTGTAACATTGGAACATGCAGAGAAAGTTCCAATCTTCACTTTTCTGTCCTTGTATTTTTCCAGTTCACGTCGAAGATTATCAGTATCAACAGCCAGCCCCTCACCAGGAGGAATTACAACAACATCAACCATTGTTTCATACCAGGAAGTATGATTTGAATGGTGCTCCATATGCGTCATAAAAACAACAGGTCTCTCTCTTTTTTTCATACAATCAGTACCATACAATTCACCACAATGTTTGAGCCCGAGTATCCGCTGAAATTTATTTATCACGCTTGTCATACCAAAACCGGTAGTGATAATAACATCACTGGGGCCGGCATTAACGTGTTGCTTTATCTGTTTATGGGCAAGATGGTAAGCCTTAGTCATCAGGGTTCCTGTCTCGGAAGTCTCAGTATGTGTATTCCCGACATATGGACCAAAAGTATTTGAAATTCTATCTTCAATAGGATGGTATAGTCTTCCACTGGCAATCCAGTCAGCATATATCATAGTTTTGTTTCCATAAGGAGTTTTAAAAACAAGATCATTCCCTATTACATTCTCTTTGAACTTCTTAAAATAACTTTCCATATCTGACTCTTAATATTTAATGCAAAAGTATAAATTATTCTTCTCCTGCTAAAAATGTTTAATAAATTCATAAAACCTGCTCATTCTGCAGAACTAGCTTTCATACAAATTAACAATGTTTCAGACGCTTTCCCCCTTAGAAAAGTTGGCAATTAATACTCAAAAATGTTGTATTATTGCATAATTAATTTCAAAGCGCAAAAGTAATGTTCACTGATTCCTATACACTTATAATATCAATCAGCTTACTTGTTATCCTATCGTACCTGTACAGCTCCATATCTATAAAAACTAAAATACCATCAGTATTGCTGCTCCTGTTCACAGGAATAATTTTTTCTGCACTGTATAGGAATGCCGGATATGAGTTACCAGATACAAAAATTGCTTTACAGTTTTTCGGGATCATAGGAGTTATACTCATAGTTTTGGAAGGTTCTCTGGAATTAAAACTTGAAAAGAATAAACTGGGACTCATTGCAAAATCTTTTTTCGCTGCTTTGATAATTTTACTTGTTTCTGCATTTGCAATTGCTGGTGGAATAAACCTAATCTACAGCGAGTTGACCTTTCATATTTGTCTTGTGAATGCTATTCCCCTGGCAGTAATAAGCAGTGCTATTGCTATTCCAAGCGTAGAGCAGATGGATGGAGACAAGAAGGAATTTATTGTTTATGAATCCATTTTTTCAGATATACTTGGTATTTTGGTTTTTAATATTGCCATATCAAGCGAAACCCTTGAATCGGTTAATATTCTGTGGCTTGGTGCTGACCTGCTAATTGTTTTGCTGATTTCGATAGCCTTTACATTTCTTATCCTTGTCTTTATCAATAAAACAACAATGAATATAAAGTTCTTTCTAATGCTAGCGATCCTCATCCTGCTATATGCCGTCGGAAAGAAATTTCATTTATCCTCTCTGCTGCTGATTCTTTTCTTTGGGTTATTCCTTAATAATCTGGATATTTTCGGAGGGAAGAAACTTACACAAAATGTTGACATCTTCAAACTCCGACAAGGCATTGACCGCTTCCGGCTGATTACAAATGAATCGGCATTTTTAATCCGTACATTTTTCTTTTTCATTTTTGGAGCATCGGTAAGCATTGCATTGCTTTTTGATTTTCGTATTGCAATTACAGGAACAATAATAGTACTACTACTTTACGGAATCCGTTTTCTCTATCTAAAATTTCTGATGAGGCGAAATGTCTATCCCGAACTTTTCATAGCACCCCGCGGACTGATAACAATATTGCTCTATTATGCAATTCCCGAAAAATATAGTATCGGCATTATTAGTGAAGGAGTTCTGTTTTTTGTGATCCTGGTAACCAGCCTTGTGATGATGTTCGGACTAATGAGCAATAAAGACTCTATCCCTGAGATGGAAATTTATGTGGGTGGGAAGAAGGTCCAGGATACTGAGAATGATTTGTCATAATGCCCGCAATTAAAAAACAATTAAATCAAAAGCCGACATATACGGGTTTATTGTTGATCAGGTGGGAAATAAACAGGAATGTAAATCTTGTTGGTGACAACATCGACAAGTAGCAAGAGTAAAAACCTGAAAGTAAGTTTATCAGGAATTAATAGGCTTTTATTAAGCTAAATCTGATACTGGATTTT
>JAOZOC010000030.1 GCA_029933495.1 Bacteroidales bacterium | reverse complement strand
ATGCCGAGTTGATGAAACTTATTGATCATCTTAATGAAATACTTGCTAGTGAAGATATGAGGATGGATATCCTGAAAGAGGAGATGCGTGAAATTAAGGAAAAATATGGTGATGAGCCACGCACTGAAATTGAATATACAGCAAAAGACTTTAATATCGAGGATACTATTGCCGATGAAGAAGTTGTAATTACAATTTCGCATATGGGGTATATTAAAAGAACGCCGCTTACAGAATACAGGAGACAGAATAGGGGAGGGACCGGAGCAAGAGGAAGTAATATTAGGGATGAGGACTTTCTTGAGCATCTGTATATTGCTACAAATCATAATTATATGCTCTTCTTTACTGAAAAAGGTAAAGTTTTCTGGTTGAAGGTTTATGAAATCCCGGAAGGATCAAAAACTGCTAAAGGGCGTGCTATTCAGAATATGATCAGCATTGACAGAGATGATAAGGTAAGGGCAATTATTAATGTTAAAAATTTTAAAGATGAAGAATACATTAATAATACATATATTATACTTGCCACAAAACGTGGTGTTATAAAGAAAACTACCCTTGAAGCCTATTCACGGCCACGTCAGAATGGAATAATTGCCATTAATATCAGAGAAGGTGATAATCTGCTTGAAGCAAGACTTACAAGTGGTAAGAGTGAAATATTACTCGCTCTAAAATCTGGTCGTGCTATTAGATTTGATGAGAGTCGTGTAAGACCTATGGGTAGAAACGCATCAGGTGTCAGGGGAATAACCTTAGCCGGGCCGAAAGATGAAGTTGTTGGAATGATTTGTATGGAAGTAGAAGACACTAATGAAGTTTTAGTTGTTTCTGAAAACGGCTATGGTAAACGGTCTAACCTTGATGATTACAGAGTAACCAACAGGGGAGGGAAGGGAGTAAAAACTATAAATGTCACTCCAAAAACCGGAAAACTGATAGCAATTAAATCCGTTTCTGACAATGATGATCTAATGATAATTACTAAATCCGGCATTCTTATTCGGTTACCGGTTTCAGGATTAAGGGTTATGGGGCGTGCAACTCAGGGAGTCAGGCTTATTAATATAAGAGAAAAAGATGCAATAGCTGCTGTTGCTAGAGTGGATGTGGATGAGGATGAGGAGGTTTTTGATGAGTTAGTGGAAGGAGAAGAAAATTCAGGTGCTGAAAAAATATCTGACAACAGTGAAACTCAGGAAACAGATACGGAAAATACTGAAGAATAATTAATTAAGCCATATTTTTTTATTATTGCCAAACGGAATAGATACTGATTAATAAGAATCGTTCCAAATTGGCCTGCTTTTTGAATAATATTCAGAAAATAAATATTTTTGCCGAGCAAAAAAATAAATCATTTAAACGTTAATAATCATGAAAAAACTTTCATTATCAGTACTATTCATTTTTGCGACTCTAATTGGCTTTTCGCAAAAAAATCAGGTAGTTAGTGCATTTAACTATCATCGTAACGGAAAGCTTGACAAAGCTAAAATTGCTATTGATAAAGCAACCGTTAACGAAAAGACAGTTGGTATGGCCAAAACATGGTATTACTGTGGAAATATCTATCTCGACATTGCAAGAAGTCCACTTGAGGCTTATAAAAATCTCGATCCTGATGCTTTGTCCAAAGCCGATGAAGCTTATGCAAAAGCACTTGAACTTGATACTAAAAAACAATATTCGGAGGATATAATGCAAAGAATGCCAATCCTGGGGGAGGCCTATTTCTTTGGTGGTGCAAACTATTATACTCTTGGAAATGAAGCTAAAAAGGCAGGAGACACTACAGCTGCCAAACAAGATTATGTGAAGACTCTCTCTTCATTTGAAAAAGCGTATGAAATTTATAATAAATATGGAGCTGCAGATTCAACAAAGAACACTACATTATATTATATGTCTTATGCTGCTGAACTTGCAGATGATGATGATAAAGCTATAACCTATCTCAAACAACTGATTGACATTGAGTATCCTGAGCCGGGCTTATATGTTTCATTAGGAAACTTATATAAAGATAAGGGTGATAATGAAAATTCTGAAAAATATTTTGCTTTGGGTATTCAGAGATATCCGGAGAATCTTAATATTCTGTTAAATATGATTAATTTATATCTGGCAATAGGGGAGACCGAGAAAGCACTTAATGACCTTGAGAAAGCTGCAACACTTGATGCTACAAATCCTACTATCTTTTTTGCAATCGGGACTAGTTATGACAGGATTGTGAGCGATACAACACAAACTAATGAGGTACGTGAAGATGCTTTTAACAAAGCTATAAATGCCTATCAAAAAGCTATTGATCTCAAGGAAGATTATTTTGATGCATATTATAATATGGGAGCTATATATGTTAATAAGGCTTCTGTTATAATGGATATTGCAAACCAATTGGATTTAAATGCTGTTGACGAATATAATGCTCTTAAAGAAAAGGCAGATAATATGCTTACTGCAAGTTTGCCATACTTACAAAAGGCTCACGAAATTGATCCTGCTGACAGAAATACTATGATATCTCTTAAGGAAATTTATACAAGATTAAAAATGTATGATGAACTGAAAGAAATCAATGCTGAATTAGGTATGTAGATAAAAGATCAGATCAGGGGAGGAATTGGTTTTCTCCCTTTCTTTAAAAAGTCCTACTTAACATAATATTAATTATAGGCTTTTATTATATACTTAAGACATTAAATGAAATTGATCTACTATGCATAAAATACTTAGCTTTGCCGTAAAATTATTTTTCCAATGCTTAAATTAGGACAGATTAATACGTTAACAGCCTTAAGACAAACAGATAAAGGAACTTATTTAGTTGATGATGAATCAAATGAGGTGTTTCTTCCAAATAAATATGTTACAGAGATTATAAAAATCAAAGATACAATTGATGTGTTTCTTTATAAAGATTCAGAAAATGAAATGCTTGCCACTACCCGTTTACCAAAAGTTAAACTGAATGAGTATGCAGCTCTTAAAGCCATAGCAGTAAGCCGTCATGGAGCTTTCTTTGATTGGGGGCTGGAGAAAGATTTATTAGTTCCTTACAGACAACAAGCTGAACCTATCGAAGAAGGTTATTATTATGTAGTGTTCCTTTATTTGGATGAGGAATCTCAACGCCTCGTTGGAAGCACAAAAATTAACAATACATTAAAAAAACTATCCGTTGATCTGAAAATTGGTGATGAGGTAGATTTACTTGCATACCAGGAAACTGAAATGGGAATAAGTGTAATAGTTAATAACACCTATCAGGGGATGCTATTTCAGAATGAAATTTTTGATGATATAAAAATTGGTGATAAATTAACCGGGTATGTTAAGAAAATAAGAACTGATAATAAACTTGACATTAGCCTGAACCGTTTTGGATATCGTGGTGTAGATGCCAACATAAAGAAATTGCAAAAAGCACTTACAGATAATAACGGTTTTTTGAACTTAAACGACAAAAGCTCACCAAAAGACATTGCAGATCAATTAGGTATGAGTAAAAAAGTTTTTAAAAAGGCTGTAGGTGCTTTATACAAACAAAAACGCCTGGAGATAAACGAAAAGGGTATTAAACTCATTTAGCTGCTCAATTCATATTTTTCTAGTGCACTGCTTACTCTCTCCTCTAAGCTCAAATTCCCGTCAATCCAATGTATCTTATATCCTGAACGTTCCATTTTACGGAACCAGGTCACCTGGCGCTTTGCAAATTGATGAATCGCTGTATTCAGTAACCTGAACATATTATCATAATTAATCTCTCCTGTTATATACATTGTGAGATATTTGTATTCCAGGCCATAAAATTTAAGTTGTTCGGGGGTTAGTCCTTTATCCAACAATTTTTTAACCTCTCCTGACATGCCAGAATCAAGTCTCTGTTTTAGCCTCTCTGTAATTCTTTTTCGTATTACTTCACGATCGAACATAATTCCAAATATTATATTTTTAATTTCAGGAAATGATCTGTCAATTTCAGGATGTTCTTTATAATATGTCTGTATCTCAATGGCTCTGATTAATCTTTTGCTATCTTCTGTATCTGTTATGTTGTGGGGAACTTTAAACTCCCGAAGCCCGGCAATAAGTTCATCAGGGGGCAGGTCTGTTAAGCTTTCTCTAAGTTGTTTGTTTTCAGGAACATTTATCAGTTTATATCCTTTCAGAACAGATTCAATGTACATTCCTGTACCTCCACAAAGAATGGGTAGTTGTCCTCTTTGTATAATATCCTCATAAGTTTTTAAAAAATCACGCTGAAATTCATAAACGTTATACTCATATCCCGGCTCAACAATATCAACAAGATGGTATGGTATCTGCCTGTCATTGACAATATAATCACCAAAGTCTTTGCCTGTAGCCAGGTCCATACCTTTATACACTTGACGAGAATCAGCACTTATTATTTCTCCGTTCAGGTGATATGCAAGTTGGGCTGCAAATGTTGTTTTCCCTGTTGCTGTGGGGCCTAATATGGTAATCATAAAACTGTATTTAAAATTCTAAACTAATAGTCTTGATATTTTTTCTCAATTTTCACTAACAAATTTCGTAGTTCATCCATTTCTGTAACTGACATTGAATCAAATGATTCTATTCTTTTTTCTGACACCTCTGTAAGAAAATATTTATTAAGAAATTTATCTATATTTATCTCATCACTATTTTGCTTTTCTTTTGTATATCTCCATTTCAAATACTGGAATGTTCTGAGTGCATCGAACTTGTGATGGCATGCTTTTATAAATTGTTCCCGGGTCTTAAAATTTTCGCGCAAAGGTTGCCAAATATCTTTTTCTCCGTATTTTTCTTCAAAGAAATCATCCAGAGAAGTATTAATCTGCTTTTTATAAAGGTCAGGAAACAAGTCAAATAGCGACTTAATTTCATCAAAATAGTTATATGGATATATTGGATATGACGACCAGTCTCCTTCCCTACCCTTTATCATTGCAGGACCAGTACCGAAATCAACCCGATCGGAAAATCTGGCTGCCGGAAAGACTTTTTCCCTGTTCCATAATATTATTTCTCCATACTTTCTTAGTTTCTGCAAAAAATAAAAATCTTCTCCGCTTTTATGTGGTGTTATCCCTCCTATTGCTTTGTATGAGCTTACAGATAAAGCAATGGCCGACCCGATAGCTGTAAAAGCGTAAGGACTCCCTATCCGCAGCATATTAATGTTAAAATATCTCAAGTAAATCTCATAATGCAAAATGGCCCTGTCGGTATTTTCTTCTCCTGTTAGCTTATGATAATAAGGAATTGCAGCTGCAACGGCTTTAGGATGAATATTAAAATTCTCTATCAATGACTCAAAATAATTAGGTAAAAAGGTTGTATCTGTGTCCAGGCTGACAATCAAATTGTCATTTTGTGCTTCTAAGGCTATTCTCTCCATTGCCAGCTTCCGCGCCCACCCCACTCCAAATTTTTTACCTTTCCATCCCTCTCCCTTACTGCTTTTATCGATTATTGCAATATCAACATCCTTTACTGATTTCAGAAAATCGATAGTTTTCAGGTTATTCTTGCAGATGTGAAGTTTTTTCGGTTCATCCCACCAATTGTCTGGCTGATTAATGCAAGTCACTAGTTTGAAATTCTGATATGTTTGCGATTTAAGACATAAGACAAACTCCTGAATATAATCTGCTTCATTTAATGCAGGTAATGCTACGTAAATGTAGGGTTTGTATTTATTCATCAATTATATTCTATTTGCGGACAAAAATATTGATAATTCAGTTTGAAATTTGTTATTTATAATATATATCTTTGCGGGCTAAATTGGCAAAAAACACTTTCATGGATAAAAATACTATTACAGGACTTTTAATAATTTTTGCAATCCTCATTGGATACAGCTTCTGGATGACACCCTCAAGTGAAGAGATGCAGGCAAAACAACACAGGGCTGATTCGATAGCACAGGTAATGCGCACTCAGGATTCCATTGCAGCAATTAGCCGTATTGAGAGGCAAATAAAGGATTCAATTAACAAAGCAAAAGATGCTGAGAATACTACGATTGCTACTCAAAATACTGATTTACAAAATAATAAAGCCGAAATAGACAGGGATAAACTTGGTATTTTTGCTAACTCATCTGTTGGAGAAGACAAAACTTTTATTCTGGAAAGTGAGCTTTTGAAGTTGAAGGTTTCGGCAAAAGGCGGGAAAATAATTTCTGTAGAGGTAAAGCAGTTCCAGACTTTCGATTCATTACCTTTAATTCTTTTTGACTCGGCACAAACAAACTTTGGAATTACTTTCTTTGCAAACAACCGGATTATTAATACTAATGACCTCTATTTTCAGCCTGCTACTGAGGAAAATATAATTATTGCCGAAGGAAACAGTGCCCAACTGTCAATGCGTCTTTACACCAATGCTACTGACAGCGCATTCAATACTGACAGTTACATCGAATTCCTTTATACATTAAAAGGAAGCGATTATATGATGGACTTTGACATTAATTTTGTTGGTATGGATAGATATATCGATAAAAGTTCAAGCTTCATTGACCTTAACTGGAGTACTGATTTAATGAGGGAGGAAAAAACCGTTGACAGAATGAATGGACCGACGGTTTATTATAAATATTATCAGGATGAAGTTGACTATCTATCTGAAACTAGTGATGATGAAGAGGAGCTTCTTACAAAAGTCAAATGGGCATCATTTAAGCACAGATTTTTTAGTTCTGTATTAATTGCTGATAATTATTTTCTAAATGGAAAGATTAAGGTCTTTCATAAGGAGAAACCTTCAAATCCAAGATATCTTAGATCAATGGAAGCAACATTGGGCCTTCCTTTTCAGCCTGGAGGAAATTCAACAATTCCAATGTCATTTTATTTCGGACCAAACAAATTCAAAACATTAAAGCAATACGATCTTGATCTGGAACGCCAGATTCCACTTGGGTGGAGTTTCTTTCTGCTTGCCTGGATAAATAAATACGCGGTAATTCCGGTATTTAATATCCTTGAAGGATTTGGCTGGAATTATGGAATAATAATTTTGGTTCTGACTATCTTACTTAAGATAGTTTTATTCCCAATTGCTTATAAGTCATATGTTTCATCTGCAAAAATGCGTGTGCTCAAGCCTGAAATTGATGTTCTTAGCAAGAAATTTCCAAAGAAAGAAGATGCAATGAAAAAACAGCAGGCAACGATGTCATTGTATAAGTCAGCAGGAGTGAATCCTATGGCTGGTTGCGTGCCAATGCTATTGCAGATGCCTATTTTGTTTGCGATGTTCCGGTTTTTTCCTGCTGCATTTGAGTTGCGACAACAGTCGTTCCTTTGGGCAACAGACCTTTCAAGCTATGATTCAATATTAGAACTACCGTTTACAATCCCGATTTATGGTGATCATGTTAGTTTATTCACTCTTCTTATGACTGTATCCACAATTCTATACACAAAAATAAATCAGGAATTGATGGGGTCATCGCAACAGCAAATGCCAGGGATGAAAACAATGATGTACTTAATGCCTATTATGTTTTTGGGTTGGTTTAATAACTATGCATCAGGTTTAAGTTACTACTATTTCCTTGCAAATATGATCACATTTGGTCAGATGTATTTTATTAGAAAATCCATCAACGAAGATAAGATCAGAGCTCAGATAGAATTAAACAAAAAGAAAAAACCAAAGAAAAAATCAAGCTGGCAAAAACGTCTTGAGGATGCTGCCAAAAAGAGAGGTTCTAATCTTAAGAAATAGAGTGTTTTAAGCCTCAGAAGAAAAGCATACCTTTTCTTTGGTAATGTTTGAAGAAGTTTAATTAGTGAAATTCGTGGACAATGAAATTCCAAATCACTTCCGAGTTTAAGCCCACAGGCGATCAACCTGAAGCAATAAAGCAGCTTGTTGAGGGTCTTAACAGAGGTGATGAAAGTCAGGTGTTGCTTGGAGTTACAGGCTCTGGAAAGACATTTACTATAGCTAATGTTATCCAGGATATCCAACGCCCCACATTAATACTCTCTCATAATAAAACTCTTGCAGCTCAGCTTTACGGTGAATTTAAGCAGTTTTTTCCAAACAACAGGGTTGAGTATTTCGTTTCATATTATGATTATTACCAGCCTGAGGCTTTCCTTCCAACTACAAATACATATATCGAGAAAGACCTTTCAATTAATGATGAAATTGAAAAGCTAAGACTGAGCGCAACCTCTGCCCTGTTATCGGGACGGCGCGATGTAATTGTTGTCTCATCTGTTTCCTGTATTTATGGAATTGGCAATCCGGATGATTTCACGAACAATGTTATCAGAATTAAAAAAGGCGATATTGTTCCAAGGAACAAGTTTCTGCAAATGCTTGTGAATAGTCTTTATTCCAGAAATGAAGTTGAGTTTACACACGGAAATTTCAGGGTTAAGGGTGATACTGTTGATATTTTCCCGGCTTATGCCGACGTAGGTTATAGAGTGATTTTCTGGGGTGACGAAATAGAGACAATAGAGTCGTTTGACCCGATAAACGGTCATAATATTGAATCGTTTGACAGCCTGAACATCTATCCTGCAAATATTTTTATTACTTCTAACGAGAAAATGAAAAGTTCTCTTAATGATATTCAGCAGGATATGTTCAAACAAGTTCAATATATGAAAGAAGCCGATAAGCATCTTGAAGCTAAAAGGCTTGAAGACAGGGTTTCGTATGATATTGAGATGATGCGCGAACTGGGCTATTGCTCTGGAATTGAGAATTATTCAAGATATTTTGACGGGCGTAAACCAGGTACTCGCCCTTTTTGTCTGATTGATTATTTTCCTGAGGATTTTCTTATTGTTATCGACGAAAGCCATGTTACAATTCCACAAATCAGAGCGATGTATGGAGGTGACAGGTCACGGAAACAAACACTTGTGGAGTATGGTTTCAGACTACCTGCTGCTCTAGATAACAGACCTCTTAAGTTTCCTGAGTTTGAGGATTTGATCAATCAGATTGTTTTCGTAAGCGCAACCCCAAGTGACTATGAACTTCAGAAAGCGGAAGGTGTCGTTGTTGAGCAATTGATTCGCCCGACAGGCCTTCTTGACCCAATCATCGAAGTACGTCCAAGTCTAAACCAGATTGATGATCTTCTGGATGAAATTGATAAACGGATAAAGCTGAATGAAAGGGTTCTGGTAACGACATTAACAAAACGAATGGCAGAGGAGCTGACGAAATATCTTCTCGACCTTGAGATAAAAACCCGTTATATCCATTCAGAGGTTGCTACTCTTGACAGAGTTGAAATAATGCGCGGGCTGAGGCTTGGAGAGTTTGATGTGCTTGTAGGCGTTAACCTTTTGCGGGAAGGTCTTGACCTGCCAGAGGTTTCGCTTGTTGCAATACTTGATGCTGATAAAGAAGGGTTCTTAAGATCTGAAAAATCGCTAACACAAACAGCAGGCCGTGCTGCCAGGAACCTCAATGCCAGGGTTATATTTTATGCTGATAAAATGACCAATTCAATGCAAAAGACTATAACAGAAACAGACCGGCGGCGTGAAAAGCAGTTGAAATACAATGAAGAGCATAATATTACACCAACTCAGATTGTAAAATCAACCGATTCAATACTCGGGCAGACTGCTGTTGCAAAATCTAAAACTGCTGAACCGTATGCTTATGTTGAGAAAGATAATATTGATATAGCAGCCGATCCACTCATAAAATATATGAACAAAGAGCAGATGCAAAAGGCAATAGCCAAGCTGGAGCGACAAATGCAGGCAGCAGTTAAAGAACTTGATTTTATTGAAGCAGCACGTTTCAGGGATGAGATTTTTGAATTGAGAAAGAGGTTATAGATTATGTGTAATGAGAAGGCTGTTTTATTTTATATTTTGGCTAAAGCCCGTCACTTTATAATCATTTAACAAGTGGCATAAATGCCACTCCTATTTATTTTTCTGGTATTAAAATTGAAAATCAATAGCCACCACAACTATAATGGACTTGCAGAAGTGATGTAGCAAAACAACATACATAAACAGGAAATAGGACACAAGCTAAACCATCAGAATTGCTTCACCCACTTCCCTCTTTTAAGGATTTTATTTCCCTGCGAAATCTCATAAATATAAATCCCTCCCGAAAGTTGAGAAATGTTTACAGTTGTTTCACTACTGAAGTTATTTTCGATAACAACCTTCGAATTTGTATCAAACAATTTGAAATGCAGGCCATTAACGCCGGCAGACAGATGAATTATATCATTGCCTGGATTTGGATAAACCGATATATTTTTATTAATTTCAGTTTCAGCAACTTTCGTTACCGGATTTCCATAATTTTCGGTAACTAAAGATATATCACGTGTGACTGTATCAGGATTTGTTTCATAATCCCATTTGGTTATTGCGAGTAAAAAGCCACCTTCCGGTAGAGCAAGAAGGTCGGAAAAATTGTACTGTCCTCCCCCACCCCAAAATTGATGGTCGAGGACTTCACCCTGAAGATTCGTGGTATATAAAGATACCCAGGAATCCTCAACCGGGTTTAAACTTATGTTTCGTGTACCCGCAAAATAGATGCTATCCGTTGTAATAAAATCCAGCTTCCCGGGCGAGTCTGTTGAGTCGGGAATGCCGAAAGTGTATGTATTCACCACACTTGCGTTTTCATCCATAACCGAAAAGGCCATATCCATTTCCCAGGGACTCCCAGGTATAGGTGCCGACAGGTATAATCCTGTTTTAATGTAATCAAAATCACTGAACAGCTTGTTTTGCGGTTGGGGATGGATACTTATATCGGACGGGAAAACGTAAGTTGTATCATAATTCAGCTCACTGTCGAACTGAAAAGTATTAAACCCGACAATAAAATGATACTTATCAGTTCCCGGAATTTCGAGAATAGCCGGAGAGCCTTCAACCGTCTCTTCTAAAATAACTTTTTTAATTTGATTCAGATTTTCATTAAACTCCCATAAAATATAATTACCCTGAAGTGCTTCAAAATTCGTTGCTCCCACAAAAAGCAAATTCCCGTTTGTACATAAAATGGCATCTGAGATGACCTCCAAAGTGTCAGGTGACCCAAGCAGCAAATTATCAACAAGAGTCAGGTCTTCGTCAAACCATAGCAGGCATAACTGCTCGTCCTGAGTATCTTTCTCAAGAGCCTTACCCCAGTACATTATGCCGGTATTATCAACTCTTAAAAAACTCCTAACCAATACATCGTAATTGTCAATTTCATCAATAAACAGGCTATCGGAAAAACTAAGGTTGAAATCCGATTTATATAGTACGTTGGAATAATTTGTAAACTGTTCCTGGTATGTTGAAGCCTCGTATCCCCTGTATGAAACCAAAATCAAAAAATCGTGATAGAGATATGTCATACTTTCCATACTCTCATCCTGTGAAGTGCTAATCCACTTTTGAGTTAATGTTTGGGATAAGACTGAGAAATATCCCAACACAAAAAAGGCTAAAAGAAAGAAAAGTTTATTGTTCATACCAGCTGCGTTTCCTGTAAAGATAATTATTATAACCATATTACGATTATATGGGCAGAATGTTTAATTTTTTTTAAAGGACATGATGATGATTTACTAATATCCCCAAACCTCATTAATGATAAAACTCCAATTCATAAATATATGGCCACAATTTACCTGTTATAAACAGATTGTCGGAAACCGAATCATAAGCAATACCATTCATTACGTCAACAAATAGTCCCAAATTTCTTATTTCATTAACAATAGAGGCCAAATCCAAAATTCCGACAACGTTACCGTTGGATGTATCGATTTTTACTATATAATTTTTTGTCCAGACATTAGCATATATGTAGCCATCAATAAATTCCAATTCATTCAGGTAATCAACGGCATAACCGTTCTTGCTCACATTTAGTTCTTTTACAGACTTATAATTATTCGCTTCAATGTATGTTAATATATTCGTGCCATCACTCATTATTAAATAACTACCGTCAGTTGTCAATCCCCACCCCTCTTTGCTTTGATAATAAAAATGACCTTTATTAGCAAATGTTTCTGCATCATATATAAAACAGGTCTGACTTCTGTAAGTTAGTTGAAACAACTTATCATTTAGAAAAGTAATACCTTCACCAAAGTATTTATTTCTCTCAAGTCTGCCTAATTCGGTTATCTTTCCATTTGTAAGGTCAACAGTGCCAAAAACAGATTTTGTAAATGGAATATTTTCAGGTGATCCTGTGCTTTCATAAAGTTGATCATTACGAAAAACAAAGCCCTCAGTAAACAATATTGTATCGTGCGGGTGGGTTTTGACCACTTTATATACTATTTGTGGTATGTACTTTTTGCTTTTTTTACCACCCTTATTCTTTTGGGAAGTGTCGCTATTGGTACAACCAATTAAAACAGATAATGCTAATATAAAAAATAGTCTTACCTTCATTTTATAAAGATCATATTTCCCGGAATAACTCCGGCTTTGACTGAGTCAATTGCAACACCTGTCTCAGCGCTAAATTTATAAACCCATCCATTTTGAACATAATCAACAGGATCAGTGCAATAAATCACGTTACCTGCATCGCTGCTTGCCAGACCGTAAAACATTGTTGTATGTGATATTAACGGCTCATTTTCAACTGAATTTGATGTAATATTAAATTTATAAATTCCGTTCAGATAATTGTAATATAAGATATCTTTATATCCATTAATAACAAGCTGTTCCGGGTGCTTATCTAAGTCGGGGAACTCAATATCCGTGACAATCTCATAATTGAAAGGATCAATGCAAAGCAGATGACCTTTTGAGTCACCTTGTGAGGGAACTCCATTCCAGCCATATCCTGAACATATTACCCAAACATTTCCGTTTTTATCAGACACAATTCCGGATGGCTTGGGATAAACCTCAAGCGTTTTCTCAACAGTGGCAGTCGAAATATCAATAACCGAAATAACACTGTCAGTACTGTATCCCCCCTGGTTCAGCACCCAGACTTTTTCATTAACTTTCAGCATCCTTTCCGGCCCTGTTCCGACCTGAACGGAACCTGTGATTTTATATCCGGCAAGGTTAATTATTTTTACGGTATTGTCCCAGCAGGAAACATAGGCATGTCCGTCATCAGACTGAATAATATACCGCGGAAGCTCAATATCGTTTATTGAAGAAACAAATTTAAAGGAGTACTTGTTAACAACCCTGATTTTGTTCGAGTTATTAACCACAATAAAGGTATTCAGGCCAATTATTGTCGCAGACTGAACTATATTTCCAAGTTCAAGTCCGTTGTTCTTTTCCTGAAATATTTTATTCTGAATTTCTATACCGTCACGCCAAAAACTGACTGTCCCCGTTCCGGTCTGAAAAGGTCCTTCATTTAATATCAGCATCCCGTTGGAATAATTATCAACCGGATAAGGCGGTGAAGGTTGTTCTGCCGGTTTTTTACACGAAAACAGCAATGTTAAAATCAGAATTATTGAAATATTTTTAACCGAATGCTTCATATGATTATAATTCTAAAAATTATTAAGATTCTATCTTGTTGGTTTTGTCACAATTTTGGACTTTCCTTCGACAGGCTCAGGACAAGTTATCCAAAATTTCGCCAAAACCATTTCGTTACCTTTTTTTTCCCTGTTACCAATTTTAAGCCCCTACGGGCATACGCGTCAACTTAGCGTATATCTACCATAATACCAGATAATTAGTAGTG
>JAOZOC010000413.1 GCA_029933495.1 Bacteroidales bacterium | reverse complement strand
ACGGAACGGGATATTATGTTGTAAAGGTTCAGTCGGATAATAATTTGATTACACGTAAAGTGTTTATAAAATAATTGTATTAAACTTTTTATAAAAGGCCTCAGGTTGAAAAACCCGGGGCTTTTTTTATAGCTACAGAGTCTGATATTAAAAAAATAGAATATATTTGCGGCATAAAGCTCCAATGAGCCGGCAAGTATTTTTTATTCACCTAATTTATTTTTCCTATGAAGAGATTTATACTGTTTTCAATTATCTCATTCCTGTTTTATTCATTTTCCTTATTTTCTCAAACACAAACCAATGTTGAAGCTTTAAAAACGTTGTCGAAAGAAAAAGCAATAGAGTATACTAAGAAAAAGGCTGAAGCTTTAAAATATGCTGATGATAATGCTATCCCTGTCAGGTTTGAGGCAAATAAAACTCAGTTTGAATTACAATATATTGATGAAGCTGGGAGTCCAATATATTATATTACCCATAATGCAAATGCTGCGGCAACAATCTCAACAAACAAAGTCTATTCCGGTGGGGGGGCAGGACTTAGTCTGAGCGGAACAGGAATTACTGTAAGAGAATGGGATGCCGGAAATGTTAGAGCTTCACACCAGGAGTTTGGAAGCAGAGTGACGAATGTAAATTCTGTATCAACCCATTATCATTCAACTCATGTAGCAGGAACAATAATGGCAGCAGGTGTTGTCTCAAATGCAAAAGGAATGGCCTATGCTGCCACCCTTCGTGCATTTGACTGGAATAATGATGCATCAGAGATGGCAAGCGAAGCATCAGCAGGTGCATTATTATCGAACCATTCGTATGGATTTGGAAGGGGGTGGACATGGACAGGATCCAGTTATACATGGTATGGAAATTCGAGTATAAGTTCTACTGAAGATTATCAATTTGGGTTTTATAATTCATATTCTCAAAGTTATGACCAGATTGCTTATAATGCTCCTAATTACCTGATTTGTGTTTCAGCAGGAAACGACAGGAATGAAGGCCCTAACAGTAGCCCTCCAAACGACGGTCCTTATGATTGTATGGCTGATTATGCTGTTTCAAAAAATACATTAACAATTGGTGCTGTGAATGACATACCCGGAGGATATACATCTCCTTCAAGTGTTACTATGAGTTCTTTTAGCTCGTGGGGTCCTGTTGATGACGGAAGAATCAAACCGGATATTGTAGCAAATGGTGTTAGTCTCTATTCGACTGATAATGCCAGTAATACAGCTTATCAATACTTAAGTGGTACTTCTATGTCCTCACCGTCGGCTACCGGTTCACTTGCGTTATTACAACAGCATTATCATAATCTGACAGGAACATATATGAGGTCTGCCACACTTAAAGCTCTTGTAATTCATACAGCTGACGAAGCGGGTAGTTATACCGGCCCTGATTATCAGTTTGGATGGGGTTTGATGAACACTAAAAATGCAGCATTAAAAATCTCTGAAGACCAGACTTTAAATGTATTAAGTGAGCATATCTTATCGAACGGGGGAACTTATACACGAACAGTAACGGCTTTGGGAACAGAACCACTTAAAGTTACGATTGTTTGGACTGATTATCCGGGAACACCTGTTTCAGCACAACTTGACCCGTTGACTCCAATGATTAAAAATGATTTGGACTTACGCTTAATAAAGGGAGGGAGTACTTATTATCCCTGGAAATTGAATCGGAATAGTCCTGCATCGGCTGCAACAAACTCAGGTGAGAACAACGTTGATAATGTGGAAGTTGTTTATATTGCAAACCCCACTGCAGGAGCAAGCTATACAATTACAGTTGACCACGATGGAACCCTGACGAATGGTTCACAGGCCTTTTCGGTTATTATTAGTGGGATAAGTAGTGTTATGCCACCTGTAGCAGACTTTAATGCCAGTAATCTTTATCCTCCAGGCTCATTAACAACGGTTACATTTACTGACCAATCAACTAATAATCCTACAACCTGGAGCTGGTCATTCGTTCCAAATACTGTAACCTACGTTAGTGGAAATTCAACATCACAAAACCTTCAGGTGAGATTCAATAATCCGGGAGCTTATACAGTCTCGCTTTATGTTCAGAATTCAGCAGGAAATGATACTGAAACAAAAACAGATTATATCCATGTAGGCCAGCCAGGTTTATGGACTGGAAATACATCTACATCCTGGAATACTAAAACCAATTGGGAAAATGGTGCAGTTCCTCTTTCAACTACAGGTGTTTCTATAACACCGGCAGCCATAAGATGGCCGACTAAAACCGGAAATCTTATTATTGGGACTGATTGTAATAGTTTAAATATGAGTAGTGGATATACTGAATTAACAGTTACAGGTAATTTAGCAGTCTCTTCAGGAAAAACTTTTTATGTGGATCCAACAGGAAACCCAAATATTTATGTGGGAGGTGGCTGGTCATCTTCCGGTACATTTACTCCAGGTTTGGGAAAAGTAATACTTAACGGCTCAAGCAGTGCTTCATTAAATGCTAATGGTAGTAATAATCTTACTACAATGTTTGCCTCTACAGTAGCAGCAGCCACATCTAACTATTTTGATATTTCTCCAAGCGGGGGAGCGGATATAACGATAAATGCGTTTGATATTAATTGCAGTACAACAGGTACTGTTTCAGTTGAAGTTTGGTACAGAACGAGTACTTATGTTGGTAATACCGGTAGTTCTGCCGGATGGATGAAAATTGGTTCAACACAAACGGTTACAGGACAGGGGACAGATAATGCAACCCATATAAATTTATCATCTTCTGTTACAATTCCAAATGGGTCGGTTAATGGATTTTTTATTTCTTGTTATACAACAGCTGCGAATTTTATGGCAGTTACAGCCGGTAATAATACTTACAGCGATTCATATATTACGGTTCAATGTGGTGAGGCAGCTACTGCAAAACAACCAGGAAACCCGACTTCATATACCGGATATACCTGGAATGGAACGGTTTATTATTCTTACACAGGTGGCGGGAGTCTGTCTTTTTGGGATTTTGAAGTTAACAGATCAAATGCTAAAGTAGTGATTAGCAGTAATACTGTTATAAATAACAATCTTACAATTAATCCTACTTCAAACCTAACATTAGATGCAGGTAAAATCTTAACAGTAAATGGACTTTTTACTAATATGTCGGGAGCTTCAGGATTTGTTATCAAATCAGATGCCAGCGGAACAGCTTCATTGTTACATAATATGAATGGTGTTGATGCTACTGTAGAAAGATACTTAACTGATGCAAGATGGCACTTTATCGGAATTCCTGTAAGTAGCGCAACAGCTGGAGTATTTCATTTGCCTGCCGGTCATTCAGATATTTATTTACGTACACATATTGAGGCTACCAATTCCTGGGATTCCTATATTGTTCCGGTTACTACGCCGCTTGCTTTAGGCCGTGGGTATGAAACCTGGGTGGGTGATCCTCAGGGTTTTAGTCAGCCTGAAACAATTGAGTTTGCCGGAATCCTGAATTCAGGTGATTATACAACAGGTTCAGGAGGGTTTTACGGATTGCAATATACACCCGGTCGCGGGTTGAATATGATAGCTAACCCATATCCTTCGGCTTTACAAGGGAATATTAATACATGGTCAAAAAATAATGTTGTCAATTCTCTTTGGACCTGGTCAAAAGCTTTTGG
>JAOZOC010000412.1 GCA_029933495.1 Bacteroidales bacterium | reverse complement strand
GTTTAATAAGATTAAGTTTTTTTTAATAATTCCCCATTAATTAATTATTTTTGGTTCCTGAAAATCTGAAAATAAATTCAAAAAAATCCATTATGAGCAAACAAATTGACCGTCGTAAATTTTTATTGCAAAGTGCAAAAGCCGGACTGGGACTTACTCTTGGAAGTATTGCAATCAACTCTTATGCTGACGAAATACTCCCGGCACTTGATTTTTATCCTTTTAAAACAGAACCACTTGACAAGGTCAGGGTAGGTTTTGTGGGTGTTGGTGGAATGGGAACAAGCCATTACAATAACCTGCTGAAAATCAAAGGATGTGAAATAGTTGCCGTATCCGATATTGTCGAAAGCAGGGTTAAGCGTGCCCAAAAGATGGCAGAGGATGCAGGATTCAAAAAGCCGGATGGCTATTCCGCAAGTCCGTATGATTATAAGAAAATGTGCGAACGTGACGATATTGACCTCATCTATACTGCAACACCGTGGAAATGGCACGTTCCCATTGTTACGGAAGCTATGAAGTCTGATAAACATGCTGCCACAGAAGTGCCGGCTTCTATGACTATTAATGAGAGCTGGGAGATTGTTGAAACATCCGAAAATACGGGCAAGCATTGCATAATGATGGAGAATTGCAATTACGACCGCGATGAGATGATGATTCTGAATATGGTTAAGCAAGGTGTTTTTGGTGAGTTGCTTCACGGTGAATGTGGATATCTTCACGACCTGAGAGCTGTTAAACACGATATGAACGGTGAGGGCGTCTGGCGTCGACAGTGGTCAATGGACCATACCGGAGACCTCTACCCTACTCATGGCTTAGGTCCTGTTGCACAATGTATGGACATCAACAGAGGTAACTATTTCGATTATCTTGTCTCTTTCGGGTCAAAAACTCGCGGATTGCATTTGTATGCCGAAGATGTTTTCGGTCCCGACAGTTTTGAAGCTAAAGAAAAATTCAAGTTGAATGATGTTGTTACAACCATTATCAAAACTATGAATGGCGAGACTATTGTTGTGACACACGACACAAGTAATCCGCGTCCATACAGCCGCGATATTCTGATCCAGGGAACAAATGGCATTGTCAGGAAATATCCGGTAGCTAAAGTTCATATTCAGGGCAAATCGCCACATCACAGATGGGAGGAGTTCAACAAATATGAAGAGCAATATTTACACCCTTTATGGAAAAATATGCAAAAAGAGGGCGAAGAATCCGGAGCTGCTCATGGCGGAATGGATTATTTTGAGGATTACAGATTGATAAATGCTTTACTAAAAGGAGAAGAGCCTGATATGGATGTTTATGATGCAGCGATGTTAAGCGCAGTTCGTCCCTTAAGCGAAAAATCAATTGAAAGTGGAAGCTGGCCTGTAAAATTTCCTGATTTCACCAGGGGAATGTGGAAGAATAAACGTACATTGAAAGTAATGGAAATCAAATAGGAAAGAATTATGTTAATAATTGGAATAGCAGGAGGTTCGGGATCTGGAAAAACAACAGTTGTAAAGAAGATAATCGAAAGCCTTCCTTCACATTCGGTATCTGTCATTTCCCAGGATTCGTATTATCGTGATAGTGGTCATCTCTCTTCTGAGAAAAGATCGAAAATTAACTTTGACCATCCCTCATCAATTGAATTCAAACTACTTGTTAATCACATCGATCAATTGAAAGAAGGAAAAACAATAGATATGCCTATCTATTCATATCTCACTTGTACCAGGGCAAAAGAGACTATGCCTGTTAATCCCAAAAAGGTTATTATTGTTGAAGGTATTCTTATTCTTGCAAATCCAAGTTTAAGAAAAAGGCTCGATATAAAAGTTTTTGTTGATGCTGACGATGATGATCGCCTGATGAGAATTATCTGGAGAGATATTGAAGAGCGAGGCCGTTCGTTTAAAGAAGTACTCGATCATTACGAACGGTTCGTTAAACCTATGCACCTTCTTTTTATTGAGCCTAATAAAAGGTATGCCGACATTATTATTCCACAGGGAGGAGAAAATCAGATAGCTATAGACATATTGACTTCAAAAATTAAAATGAAACTTAACGAGTAGAGAATAAATGATTGAATAGAATTTATAAAATCATCAGAATAATATGAAAGTTTCCGGTTTTACAATTATCCGCAATGCTGTTAAATTTGATTTCCCCATTGTAGAAGCTATTAAATCTATCTTACCGGTATGTGACGAAGTGGTTGTAGCTGTTGGAAATTCCGAAGACGATACACTCGGGTTGATAAAAAGTATTGGATCGGAAAAGGTTAAGATACTCGAAACAATATGGGATGACACTTTGAGAGAGGGTGGTAAAGTCCTTGCCGTTGAAACCAATAAAGCCTTTAAAGCAATATCTCCGGATAGTGATTGGGGCTTTTATATCCAGGCTGACGAATGTGTTCATGAAAAATACTTGCCGACTATAAAAGATTCAATGTTGAAGTGGAAGGATAATCCTGAAGTTGAAGGACTATTGTTCAATTATTTACATTTTTATGGCTCGTATGATTATGTTGGAAATTCCAGAAAATGGTATGGGAATGAAATCCGTATAGTTAGAAATGATAAGCAGATACAATCCTTCAGGGATGCTCAGGGTTTTCGTAAAAACGACAGATTACTGAAAGTAAAACCCATTGAAGCATGGATGTATCATTATGGCTGGGTTAAAAACCCGAAGACACAATTAGAGAAGAGAAAAGAGTTTGAAAAGATGTGGCACGATGATGACTTCGTGGAGAAAAAAATTGCTGTTAGCGATGAATTTGACTATTCTTCTATTGACTCACTGGCAAGATTTGAGGGCACACATCCTAAAGTAATGCAGGAGAGAATCAGGAAGCAAAACTGGACCTTCACATACGATCCCACAAAAGGGATTAAGCTGCCACCGTCAAAGCAATTTCTCAACTTTCTTGAAAAGATAACCGGCAGGGAGATTGGCAGGTATAAGAATTACAGGAAGATTTAGTATCATTTTAAGCGAAGTCGAAAAATGACACTAAATCCGACTTGAAAGAGAAGTACATAAGGAGAAACCGGACAATTCTCTTACATCCTTTCCATCATTGCCTTAACAATGTTATCGGCACCATCCCATATCTGAAGAATATTGGCATCAAGCATATAACAGGGCGTTGTGAAAACATTGTGCTGAACATCGTGAATCACATCCCCATGGTTTGTCTGCTTGTGGGTAGCTCCCATTTTCTCTACAGCTTTGGCAGTTCCCTGATCCTGCCCTATCGTTAATTCCACATCACCAAATACTTTGGCTACTATAACCGGAGAGATACATAATGCTCCTATTGGCTTTCCCTGTTCAGCAGTTTTAAGTATTGCATCTTTCACATCGTCATCCACCGTACAGTCTGCACCCTTGAAAGCAAAATCACAGAGATTTTTTGCCGCACCAAAACCGCCCGGCAAAATCAAAGCGTCAAAATCCGAAGGATTAAACTCTTTCAGGTCTTTAATATTACCGCGTGCAATACGTGCCGATTCAATCAGCACATTCCTCTTTTCACTCATCTCCTCACCTGTGATGTGGTTGATAACGTGATGCTGGGGAATATCCGGTGCAAAAACCTGATACTCTCCACCTTCCTTCATAATTGCTAACATTGTCAATGTGGCTTCGTGGATTTCGG
>JAOZOC010000411.1 GCA_029933495.1 Bacteroidales bacterium | reverse complement strand
AATTGATACTGATATTGTTTTGGAAGTTCTGGATGTCCAATTCGATATCACAAACCATATCAAGAATTTTAAAATTAAGGAAAAGGGCTTAAATACAACGTTCGACAACTGGAAAAATATTAACTATGTTGATTGCAGGATTTCAATGATGGAGTGCCGAATAACACTTGTTGATGCAGGCAATATTGGTGGCATCTTCAAATTTTATATTTCCGGCTGTGATAATGGAAGTAATTTTTATATCAAGTTTTTTGAGGAATATAATGGCGAACCTAATCTGGAAAAAGATGCATTCGTAGGATGGAATTACGGAAACGTATCATTCAAATCCTTAACTAACTCTTATGATATGAATTATAGCTCAAAGAAAAAAGCCCTGAACAGGTTAGTAGATGCATTATTAGAAGAACTTTCACCAACAAACTAAATCTCAGCATATATTTATAACTTGTTTGGCAACAATCTTTCTGCTTAACCGGATCATAAACACCTCAATAAACTTGTCCCATTTTGGGAATTTACATTTATTAACGTCATAATCAGTTATTTAAAACTTGACAAATTATTACTACTATAATTTTAATGATGATAACTTGATAAATAAGAAGGAAAAATTATCTTTGTACGATAAAAATACAATCATTATGAAAAAGTTACTTTCTCTTGCCCTTATAGTTCTTACCACTTGTTTTCAGGCTCGTTCTGACGAAGGTATGTGGATACCCCTGTTTCTTGGTGAATTTAATGAAGCTCAGATGCAGGCAATGGGAATGAAGATTACGGCTGATGACATTTACAGTGTGAACCATTCCAGTTTAAAAGATGCTATAGTCATTTTCGGTGGCGGTTGCACTGGCGAGGTTGTATCTGACCAGGGACTTCTTTTGACTAATCACCATTGCGGATTCAGAAGTATTCAAAAACACTCTTCCATTGAACACGACTATCTGACAAACGGATTTTGGGCAAAGGACAAATCTGAAGAGCTCACAAATCCAGGTCTCACGGTTACTTTCCTTATTAGAATGGAAGAGGTAACAGCCATAGTACTCGATAGTATTAATACTGACATGACTGAAGCTGAAAGGAGAATGCTGATAAACCGCCATATAAAAAGCATTAAGGAAGAGGCTACGAAAGATACCCATTACAAAGCCGTTGTGAAACCGTTTTTTCTTGGAAACAGGTATTTCCTATTCGTTAATGAAATATTTGAAGATGTAAGACTCGTTGGTGCTCCACCATCAAATATAGGGAAATTTGGCGGTGATACTGATAATTGGATGTGGCCCCGCCATACAGGTGATTTTTCTATTTTCAGAATTTATGCTGATAAAGATAATAACCCTGCAAAATATTCTGAAGATAACGTTCCATATCAACCAAAAAAGCATCTTTCAATCTCACTGGACGGAATAAATGAAGGTGACTTTACATTTATTTTTGGTTATCCCGGTAGTACAGAGGAGTATATTCCCTCATATGCAGTTGATATGACAGTAAACACAATTAATCCCATCAGAATATCATTAAGAGGTAAAAGACTTGGTGTAATAAAGAAATACATGAATGATAGTCCTGAAATCAGAATTCAATATGCTGCAAAACAGGCAGGAATCTCCAATGGATGGAAGAAATGGATCGGGGAAAACAGAGGCATAAAAAGGCTGCACGGGATCGAAAAAAAGGAAGCGTTTGAAAAAGAATTTCAAAAGTGGTCGTCATTAACAGAAAATCAAAAGTACAATTCTTTACTTAGTGCTTTTAAAGAAACATACGATGAATTGTATCCACTGAAAAAAAATCTCTATTATGTAGTTGAGGGAGGCCTTGGAATAGAACTAATTAAATACGCAAATTCATTTAGCAGTCTTGTAAATATCAGTAATTCAAAAGATGTTAGTCAGGACAAACTTGATAAAACTGTTAAACGGCTTAAAAAATCTACATCATCATATTTTAAAGATTACCAACCTGAAGTAGATAAGGAAGTATTCGCTGTTTTGTTTAAGACATACTATGAAAATGTGGATAAGGATGAAGTACCCGAAGAAATACAAAAACAAATAACAAAATACAAGGAAAACTTTATTTTGTTTGCTGATGAAGTTTTCAAGAAGTCAATGTTTGCAAGCAAAGACAAGATTATTGATTTTCTTGATAATTACAAGGCCTCTCAATATAAGAAAATTAAAAAAGACCCTGCTTACAAGATTGCTTCTGCCTTTATAAAACAGTACAAGACAAACTATTATACTAAAATAGCAAAGCTTAATAGTAAACTTGACAGTCTGATGCGTATTTATATGAAAGCACAAATGGAAATGCAGCCAAACAAGCTATTTTACCCAGATGCCAACTTCACACTCAGAATTGCTTATGGAAATGTTATGGGTTACAACCCTGCTGATGCTGTTACATATAATTACTTTACTACCTTGGAAGGAATTATGGAGAAAGAGGATCCAGATATCTACGATTATGTGGTTGAAGATAAATTAAAAGACCTTTATAATAATAAGGATTATGGCATATATGGTAACAATGGAAAGATGCAGGTTTGCTTTATTGCAAATAATCATACAACAGGAGGAAACTCAGGTAGTCCGGTTTTAGACGCAAATGGTAATTTGATCGGAATCAATTTCGACCGCTGTTGGGAAGGAACTATGAGCGATATTATGTATGACCCTGACCAATCCAGGAATATAATGCTCGACATCAGGTATTGCTTGTTTATAATTGACAAGTTTGCCGGAGCAGGACACCTTGTAGATGAAATGACAATTGTTAAGTCGGAGTAGTCTCACTATTTAATAATGCATATAATCCCTGACAGAGTTTTGAATCCTTTTGCCAGGGATTTTATAACACAATTAAGAACTCTCACATCAAAGTGGCTAACTAATAAATATACTTCTAAATAGGTGTTCCACCCATATTCCACTTACAGTGTTTACCTAATTATCAATCCTTTACATACAAATAAAGAATTCAGAACAAAACAAGTCTTAGCAATAAATTCTTTCCTAAATCAAAAAGACATCCCACAGGGGAATAATTTTCCCAATATTGGAAATCCAATTGTTCACTAAAAAAACATTTCACACTTAATATCAACGACTTAACTTTTTTTTTTCTATGGGTATGGTTTTTGACATTCTCTAAATGCCAAATTATTCTCTCATGATCACCAAACAGGTAAAGAGATTTACAGGGTAAATGTTTTGTTAGAATTGCCCAAGTTAGAACTTGGTCAAGTTTTCTTATTTAAGAAAAAGTATATTTTTTTAACTTCTTTTGGTAAGAATATTGCTGGAAGGAATTTGTTAACTAATAAGAAAGTAATGTTTACTTATGCTGAATTTAAGAAAATAAAAGAAAAAGATTCAGAATCAATAAAAGAATTTGAAACTTATAAAACTTCTATTATCCGACTACATCCTGCTCAAGAAGTTCTGCACCCAGAAAATTACCAGCCAATTAAAGTTCTTAACCCTTTAGATGTTGCTAAAGAAGATCAAAAAGTTAAGATTATCCTTATAGATAAAGGTGCGATTATTATTTAGAAAATGAAAGTTTTAGCATTAGGTGATCCTCATGGAAAACTTCCTAAAGGTTTAACCACAATAATAAAAAAGAATAAGATTGAACTTATTGTCTGCATCGGTGAGGTTTT
>JAOZOC010000410.1 GCA_029933495.1 Bacteroidales bacterium | reverse complement strand
GAATCGGGCAACTATTCCGAATCACGGAAGATGATAGTGAGATAACTGGTTAAGATTTTTGTTTTTCACAAATTTTTTATACTTTTGTTGCATTAGCATATTTTTGTATTATGACAACAATAACGATAAAGGATAGCAGTGAACTATATAAAACAGAGTTTGACACAACTCGTGAGCTTTATATTTATTTAAGGAAAAAATTATCTCCGGTCTCTATTTTTTTGGTGGATGACAATAATGTACCTGAATTCGTACTAAAATCTGTCAAAAATGCTGCTGAAGAAGGAGAGGACGATTTAATTAATTTCAAAGGATGATTGTTCGGGAGAAACCAAAAGCTGTTGAATATATAAAATCAAGACAACTTACAAAGCCCTATCTGAAAGCAAAAAAGTTTATTGAGCAAGGTTTATATGAGTTAGTTGATCTACGAAAGAGGGAACCGAAAAACCTAAATATATTTTATTTTCGCATTACTAAGAAATACAGAGCATTTGGTTATATTAATGAAAAACATGAATTAATTGTAACCGAAATTTCAGACCATCAATAGCAGACTATTCTTTCTTCTCAATCAGCGAAACAGGCTCATTCTTCAGCCCTTCATACTCCATAAGTTCGGCTTTCAGATTACCGACTATTATCTTCGATTTTGCAAGTACCGGAAGGTGGTTTTTATCATCCGTAATCCAGAGTGTCATCGGATATTTATCCGAGAAGACCTCTCCTGTTATCAGTCCGGGACGAAACCTCAGGCAGCGGAAAGTGCCGAGTTCAACCTCTATTGTATCCCTGCCTTCAAAAACAATTGAGGATACATAAACGGAATCGTCAAGGAAAAAGCTGATTGGGATAATGTCGCCAATTTGCAAAGTGTCACCGTTCAGAGTCCGGGCATAGTAGATGGCTGACAGAAAGTCCTGCGTATATGGGGGAATGTCCATTGTAGCTGACCGTGTTTTAACGGTGTGATCTTTTTGATCGAAGGTATATTCGTCATCTTTTGTGTACCCTCCTTCGCGCGTACGGCGAACAAAATAGTGAGGTGCAATAAAATCCTTGTCAACATAAGATTCAAATCTGTCGTGAACCTTGTAAAACCAGTTGAACATTCCCTTTGATTTGCCGTCTGCCTCTATCAGGTAAGCCTCCCGGTCATTAAAGGTCCGATCAGCCTCCTTCACTTTGATAACACCTATTCCGGCAGTTACCTTCCCGGTAAGCCAGGCATCATAATAAAACCTGAAAGTCAGCTTCTCTCCATCCTGAAAAGCTTCATTGTCAACCTTTCTGAACTCATCCTGCGAAAATGCAAGACCGCTCAGCAATGACAACAGAAATATGACAGAAAGATATTTCATATTTTTCTTAACCGATTATACCGAAAGAAATCAGGTTTGCAAAAAATTAAGCCTGATTCTTTCGAGTATTAACTATTTCTAAACAGTCTTGCTTTGCCTGCCCGATGCAGGCGGGCAAACCTGTTAAGAATTAGTATACAATATTGATGATCCTTTTTGGAACAACTATCACCTTCCGAACCTGTTTGTCGCCTATATATTTCCCCGATCTTTCATCTGCTAAAGCAGCTTTTTCAACTTCATCTTTCGGCATATCAACAGGCAGTTCCAGTTTGAACCTCATCTTACCATTAAACGAAACAGGATACTCAAAAGTATTTTCTTTAACATATTCCTCCTTAAACTCAGGAAATGAAGCATATGTGACACTTGCGTTGTGCCCGAGCCTGTTCCAAAGTTCCTCAGCAATATGCGGTGCATACGATGAAATAAGAATAGTAAGGTTTTCCAGAACTTGTTTTTTATGACATTTTAAGTCGGTAAGTTCGTTTACACAAATCATAAACTGACTGACTGCCGTATTGAATGAAAATCGCTCAATATCATTCCGGATCTTCTTAATTGTTTGATGTAGCACTTTCAACTCCTGATTATTAGGAATTTCATCAGTAACGATCCAGTTCCCATTTTCATCGAAAAACAGGCGCCAGAGCTTTTTAATAAACCTGTACACACCCTCTATCCCGTTTGTGTCCCAGGGCTTGTGATTTTCGAGCGGCCCGAGAAACATCTCATAAAGCCTGAAGGTGTCCGCTCCGTACTGCTCCATCAACTCATCGGGATTGACAACATTGTGTTTCGACTTCGACATCTTCTCAACTTCCCAGCCACAGATATATTTACCGTCCTCAAGAATAAACTCCGCATCTTTATACTCAGGTCTCCCGTTTTTGAAGGCATCCGTATCAAGTATGTCATTATCAACAAAGTTGACATCAACATGAATACGTGTTGTTTTATGCTCTTTTCTGAGATTGAAAGAGACAAATTTATTTGTTCCCTCTATCCTGTAAACAAAATTACTCCTACCCTGTATTTTACCCTGATTTATAAGCTTTTTAAACGGTTCTTCCTCGCAAACCAGTCCCATATCGAAAAGAAACATATTCCAGAAACGGGCATATATCAGGTGGCCGGTTGCATGCTCGTCACCGCCAAGATATAGGTCAACGTCGCGCCAGTATTCATTGGCCTCTTTCGAAAAATATTCATCTTTGTTTCCTGGGTCCATATATCGGAGATAGTAACCACTGGAGCCTGCAAAACCGGGCATAGTGTTGGTTTCTAATGGATAGCCCTCTTTTGTCTTCCAGTTTTCAGCCCTTGCAAGAGGTGGTTCTCCTTTTTCTGTTGGCAAATATTTATCCACCTTAGGAAGCTTCAGTGGCAACTCATCCTCATCAAGAGGGTAAGGCATTCCATTTTTGTAATAGATTGGGAATGGTTCACCCCAATAACGCTGGCGACTGAAAATGGCATCACGCAAGCGAAAATTAACAGTCCCGTGGCCGATTTTTTTTCCTTCAAGAAAATCAATGGTTGCTTTGATTGCCTCTTTTACATCCATTCCCGTAATGAACCCCGAATTTATCATCTTACCTTCTTTTGAGTCATACGATTCGTCCCAGGTTGCAGGGTCGGCAGGTTTTTCACCGTCTTTTGCAACCACCTGAATTATCGGCAAGTCGAAATGTCGGGCAAAAGCAAAATCGCGGCTGTCGTGTGCAGGAACAGCCATAATAGCACCTGTACCATATCCTGCCAGTACATAATCGGCAATCCATATTGGAATCTTTTCCCCGTTTACAGGATTTATTCCGTAAGCACCGGTAAATTCACCGGTAACTGTTTTGACTTCAGCCATTCTCTCCCTTTCAGAGCGGTTTTTTGCCCAGGTAACATATTTCTCAACAGCATCTTTCCTGTCGGGAGTTGTTATTTTTTCAACAAGTTCGTGTTCAGGAGCAAGAACCATAAAAGTAGCTCCCCATAGAGTATCGGGGCGGGTTGTAAAAACCAGCAGGTTATCCTTGTAACCATCAACCTTAAAATAGACACCTGCTCCTTCTGATCTTCCAATCCAGTTTCTTTGCATCTCTTTTAACGACTCGAACCAGTCAACCTTATCCAGACCTTCGAGCAAACGCTGCGCATAGGCCGTTATCCTCAGTGACCATTGCTTCATTAGTTTCCTCTCAACCGGATGCCCACCACGCTCCGAAAGTCCGTTCACAACTTCGTCATTGGCAAGTACGGTTCCCAGCTCGGGACACCAGTTAACCCAGGTATCCGAGAGGTAAGCCAGACGGTAGTTCATCAGTAT
>JAOZOC010000409.1 GCA_029933495.1 Bacteroidales bacterium | reverse complement strand
TGATGATGCCGACTGGTACGGTTTCTGGGCCAATGGTGTTGATAACGACGCCTTTGTCGGAAGTACCAATAATACATCTGATGAATGGGGCCTTTATACTCCTGATAAAGTCCACGCATTGAATGTTACTTCTAAATCAAGCAGTACTTATGCTAAAAATACAGGTACGGCATCACTAGAGCCTGGTAATATTATTTGTATTGCAGGAGGTGTTCAGAAGGAGGTGCTGAGCGAAGAGGGTATTCCTGCAATTAATGTAACAAAAGCAAACCAAAGTAATGCTAAAGCAGTATTCGGTATTGTAGAATATAAAGTTGTTATCGGCGAATATACAAAGCAATCAGGTGAAGATGGAAAAACCGTACAAATCAGGAATTTTGAATATGCCGACGGAAATATTGCATCGGGGGAATATCTTTCGGTCATTGTATTCGGACAGGCGGAAGTAAATGTTGACAGCAAAGTACCTCTTAAAGCCGGTGATGCCCTCGTTGCAGGAAACAATGGCGCTGCAAGAAAAGTTAAAACAACTGAAATAAACGGAATTGAAATTGCAGAGAATACCGGTATTCTTGGGAAAGCTCTGGAAAGTTCATCAGGAAAAGGAAAGGTGCTGGTCTTTGTTAATTGTAAATAAACTGTTCTGAAAATTTAATTACCTTTATAGGAGTTCACAGGGAATATCTTTGCAATTATATGAAGGGCTACCGGACAATCCTGGTTTGAAAAAGCGGAAGATTTATGGGTTATTTTCCGTCCTTAACGAGACTAATTTTACACCATTAATCAACCCGCTTCACAATCTTTTGTCCAATCTTTTCTAACAGTTTTGGCATGTTGATTACAGTATCACGGTCGTATTGTTTTATCTTATTAGTAAGTACTTCGTAGGGGATTAAATAAGGATGAATCTTCTTATTGTCGTCTCTGACCTTGCCATATTTCCACCCGCTAAGAACCATATGTGCCCACCAGCGGTCGTGCTCAATTATTGCCAGAGACTCTACAATATCCGGGGTCTCCTCAAATTTAAATTCCGGTCTGCTATCAGATAAACCAACGACTTCACAGCCGGCAGCTCTCACCTTGATGTAAATATGATCTGCCTGTTCCCTGTTTTGTATCTTAAAGTCAATAGGCAGAAATTCCCAGTCGTTATGCGACGGCTTTTCGCTGATATTTCTTTTGTCTCCCAGACTTTTCAGATAATCCTGATGAATTATCTTTGCAAGCTCATCAATCTTTTCCGAAATAAGCGCCTCTTTCGTAAATGACCTTTCTATGAGATTAAATTTATAAAGGTTAATATTGTATATTGACTTTGCAGTGTACCATTTGCTGATTATTCCGTCGGGATTCATCAGGGTGAGTACAATGTCAAGATTTTCTGCTGAGTCGTTTTTTGTAAGCTTTTTCAATATGTTAGATGACAAAGAATCGTTTTCGCAAAGCAGATAAACAGCATTAAAATGATGCTCCTTGTTTAAAGCGTTAAACTTTTCAATATCAAATAATTCCAGAGGTTCGTCGTAATCTTCAAAATCAATAAGCTCCGTAATACCGGAAAAATTCTGAAGAAGTTTTTTAACTATTGTATTCCCATCGTGAAATAGTGTTATCCTGAGCTTTTTAAAATTAGCATAATACCCCAGCCGAGCAAATCGTATCACCATACTCTGAGCCAGGTTTCCCGAACCGAATATTGCAATCCTGATCTGCGGAGTCTCTTTTACTATCGGGTTAAAGATATCCGGTGAATAGTCTTTGAAGAGAATTCTGGATGATCTTTCATTCATCGAGAATATTCTGATCTCACAGTTGGCATTTATCTCATTTGCCTCCATAAACTCTTCAAAAAACTTCAGCTCCATCAACTCATTTAACTTTATATCATCAGCCACGTGGGTGAAGATCGTCTGCTTTTTATCCTTACCAAACTCTATCAGATACTTATAAACCGAAATAGCATTAGAGATGTTAGTTTCATCTTCTTCTTCAAGAAAAACAAAATATTTTGCTTTATGTCCGGCAATATTTTTCAGAAATTTATTACTTGTAATGTCTCCCTCAACGATTACAGCACCCTCCTTTTCGACAAGATCCAGCTTATGTGGATTCTCAATACCAGCAAGGACAATCACCTTCTCGCCATTTTTAATTAGGTCTTTTATTAAATATCTTGATTTATCATTCAGTGAGGTTATAATTATGTGATTTTTATATGACTTTAGTCGAAACGACTTATATTCTCTGCGAATAAAATACATAATGGCTTTAGCGGCTGCGAAGAGTACAACTCCGGGTGCCAACCAACGTGCAATTTCGAGCTGCCAGGGGAGCGGGGATTGGAACTCATCCACAAATTCCATCCCGAATATTTTCATCGACTGGAATGCAAGGTCTAAAAAATTTCTTTCAATACCTGCTTCGGTAAACAAAACATTGAATCCGATAATTGCCAGAAAAAACGCTATCAATCCAAGCGTTCCAACGATCCACCATTCATAATCACGTATCTTCATAATTCTATTGTGTTTTTAATAAGTCTCAATTTGAAGTGAAATTCAAACATATTATATCAGGACTAACCTACCTGCAATTATACAAAATTAAACCGGCAATTAGCACAATAATAATAAAAATCGGAGTTATACCTGTTATGACAACCATACGTACAGCCGTTTTTATCTGCCCAAATTGCCAGAATAAGATGTACTCCTATGAGTTAACTTCATATCATGTACATAGCTCTATTGTATATTCTGACGGGGAAACAATTTGCAGTCCCCCCATAATGTTTGATAAATCAATTCTTATATGCTCGAAGTGCAATAAACCTTTCTGGAGAGATGATGCAGCTGAGGAAGATGGCAATATAAGCGATCCCGATCCTGATTTACCACAAGCTAAAGATGTTTTTGATATAATACCACCATTTGATTCTGACCGCAACTTTAAGTTTGCACAGTACTATTCCGGTTTGCTGGAAAGTGGATTTGCAGATACAATAGACAGAGAAATATATTTACGGATTGAATTGTGGCAAACATTAAACAACAAATACAGGAATATCCGGAAGAGCAATACTGTTGATTTATTAAAAAGAAAAATTATTGATTTTTTTGGCAAAGTTATATCCGGTAAAAAAGAAATACATAAAAGTGATGAGACCAGAGATCTTTTTAATAGCAATCTCAAAAAACTCATCTCTATTTATAAACCGGAAAATGATAATGAACAACTGCTTCTTGTTGAAATGTATCGTGAACTTGGAGAATTCGACAGAGCTTTATACATTTTGAATAAGATCAGACAACCTGAAAGTAAAGAATTTTACGACAAAATCCTTAAGGCTGTAAAACGAAAAAGATCAGATGTTTTCAGATTAAATTAAGAAAGTGGTTTTCATTCAATCCACTCTGTTTTAAAAAATTCTGTAGTTCTTTCTTATTCTTTAATTTCCCTCAACAATTTTAATCTCCTCCTCCGTTAAACCATACAGTTTATAAACCATTTGGTCTATTTCTTTATCGGTTTTTTCAATATCAGATTTTATGGCTTGAGCTTCTGCTTTTTTTGTCTCAAAAACTTCCATCCAATCCATTTCATCTGTTTTTGAAAGTTTTTTATCGCCTGATTTTTTAATGACTTTATTTAGTTCTTTTATGAATTTTGAAAATTCCAATTCATGCCAACT
>JAOZOC010000408.1 GCA_029933495.1 Bacteroidales bacterium | reverse complement strand
AGGGCGGGTTCTCCGTGTTTCAAAATTACCTTCTTTTTTTTAGAACCATTTTGAGTTTTTTAAGTATAAACTCATTACAAACAATAAAAATAAATTTCAGGATGGTTCGTAATTTAACCACCATTTTCAGTATAATCGTTTTGTTGATTGCTATAAACCTATCAGCATCAACAGATACAGACCATTCAAAGTGGCCCGATAAAAAATCCATTAAGTTATTTGACAACAATTCTTCAAATGATGGAATAAAGTCCATAGATATCGATTTTATTGAGGTTTTAAAAGAGACAATGACTCCTGCATTAACAATCCCACAGGACAATGCGGTATTCTTTGATTATGATATACCGGAAAAACTCTATACAGGTACAATATTTATTATGCATTGTGTATTGCATAAGGGAGACATCTCAGGAAAGCTATCACTAACACAAAGATTACCAAATAATTTTAATATTTTAGACATTAATATTCCGGGAGCACAAACGAACATTAGCCACAGCACCTTAACGATTGACTGGGATGTTATGCCACCTGATAGCATTATTGACCTGAAATACAAGATTCAGATTAATCAGCAAGCCGGTTATTTACCGATTTTTACAATTCTGAGATTTCAAAAAACGGGAAAAAGATATGTTTTTGATACTCATGTCGATATTGACAAGATACCTGTTGCAGGAGAACCTGTCAGTCAAAAAGATATTGATGCCATAAATAAATCAATTCGTGAAACTGCAAAATATGCTACAATGGCAAGCACGTCAAAGGCAGTTGATGGGGTTATTTACAGAATTCAAATAATGGCTCTGAGAAAACACAACTACGACCCTGACTATTTAAAAGGAAAATATAACATTGACAAAACTATCCAAAAAGAGACAGTTGATAACTGGAATAAGTATATAGTAGGTGAATTTACGACATTTGAAGATGCGCAGCAATATCGCTCAGAATTAAAGAGCTATGGAATTATTGATGCATTTATCGTAAAATATAAAGACGGCAAACGATTGTCATCAAAATAATTCCAACAAATAAAACAGGGTTATTTATAACGCAGTATCTTTACAATTTTAATTGTAACGAAAACAATATGCAAACAAGAAACAGGTAATGTTGTCTGATAAATCAAAAACTATCATTGCCCTGGTAATCACTCTGATTCTCCTTAACAGTAAAGATATTACTGCACAATCCGGGATGGATTATAAATGGTATGCCAATGCAAATTTGGGTATATCACAATTATATTCCGATATCCAGGATAATAATAACCACATTACAAAACTAAAAAGTGAAACTTCTTTTGGATATGGAGCGCGACTCGGACGATATATCAGCCCTGTGTTTGCAGTTCATTTTCAGGGGCTGCATGCTAACTTCAAAGGGCAAAAATCGGAAAGTGACCTCAAATTTGAATCCAGCCTGATAGAAACCCAACTGGGAACTACCGTCAACCTGAGCAATCTGATATTTAAGACCAGCAAAAAGAGAAAATTCTTTGTATATGCTACTGCCGGCATCGGTCTTATCTTTTATAAAAGTAAAGACTGGAATGAAAGTACAGGAAAACAGATTTCACAATTAGGATACACATCAAATGAAAATGGAGAATATAATAACACTGCATTCATTTTGCCAATTGGTCTGGGACTTGATTTTAAAATAAACGACAGATGGTTTATAAATCTGGAATCGGTTTTGAGATTTACAAATGTTGACAAAATAGATGCAAAAGAAAGTGGAAATCGCCATGATGCTTACTATTACACATCTGTAGGAGTGTCATATAATTTTGACTTCAAAAGAAAGAAGAAAAGAAAAATTATGCCACAGCTGCCTGTAATTGCGGAAATACCTGAACCTGTTTCAAAAGTCCCCGAAGAGGAGTATCCCGTGTCGCTCATTTATCATCTGCCCGAAAAGGCAAAAACCTTTGATACGCTAACAGTTAGAAGTACAATTAATATCAGCTCCTTTACCGGCAGGGCCGAACTTACGCAAATACTTCCGGTGGGATTTGAGTTGCTTGATACAATTATCGGAGGTACAAGAGCTGATTACAGAAACTACACTCTTAACATGTTCTGGAATCGCTTACCAGAAGATTCCATCATAGAGATCAGCTATAAAGTCCAGGTAGACAAAATTTATGGACTGCTACCTATAGTTAGTCTTTTCTATCTTGAAGAGACAGGAAAAGAGTATAAATATATGACAAACATTACTGTAGAAAAAGCCAAACCTCCGCAAATTAAAATTGTAGCCAGTGCAGCCGAAGATGAAATTGCTAAAAATAATACTGCTACTGAGGGAACATCACAGAAGGTACAGTTCAAAATACAAATACGTGCCGAAAACAAAACCAGAATCCCACTCCAGCGACTTGCAAACAAATATCATATCAGAGAACAAATCACCGAAGATCATTATGATGAATGGTATCGCTATTCGGTTGGTTCATTCAATACATATGTCGAAGCAATTGAGTACCGCGATAAGGTAAGAAATGAGTATAACATCAGAGATGCATTTATTGTGGCATATCAAAATGGCACCAGACTTAACTCACTTAACGAGTTAAAGAATATTGTTCCGGACATATACAAGAAAGATGAATTAACAGAACCAATAAAAACAGCAAAACAAGAATTAGATAATTCAGGCAGAAAATATCGGGTTCAGATTTATGGAGTTAAAAATGACAGGATTGACGTTTCAGAATTAAAGAGAGCATACAACATTGATGAGGTCATAACCGAAGAAAAATCGTACCAGTGGGTCAGATATACAGTTGGAAATTTCAACACATTTGAAGAAGCAAACAGGCTCAGAAAAAAAATGACAGCCAAAGGTATTAAAGGGGCTTTTGTTGTTACCTATTCTGATGGGAAAAGAATTCTTATTGATGATTTGGATTACTAGAATCTGTCTGAAATTTAAGGCTAATTAACAAAAACAGGATTATTGTTTTATACAGGAATGAGAAATCTTAAGTAAAACTATTACTTTTGCATAGTCAGAATGGATTTTTAAGTTATGGAAGAGAATAAAATCCATACGTGTTACTTATTTGGTGAAAAATAAAAGGAAACAAATTTTATGTCAAAACCCATTATCTTCCTTTTTATCGCATTAATTCCAATATTTCTTCAGGCACAGGAGATACAGCCTGATATCGCACAACAGTTTTATGAAATACATTCCTATACAACAAAAGACGGTTTATCACAAGTCTCTGTTAATGATATCGTTCAGGATGATGAAGGTTTTCTCTGGATTGCGACGCAAAGCGGACTAAACCGATTCGACGGCACTTCGTTCCATACGTTTGAAAACCCTGATTTTGGCCAGGTAAATTGTGGTAATTACATAAACGTACTGTTTCCTGATAATGACAAAATCTGGATTGGATCACGGGCAAAAGGATTGTGCTATTATGATAAGAAAGCACATCGCTTTTACAATATTGAGGCATTACAGGATTTTAACATTGAGGACATGGCTATGGATTCATTAAACCGCCTGTATGTTACTGTTGAGAGTAAAGGAGTTGGAATTGTTGAAGATGTTGAAGGAGATTATCAGGTACATTTTATTCCCGGTTTCAATGATAAAAGTATCACAGCTACTGCCATTTTTATAACGGAAACAGGCACTCTTTGGGTTGGAACCAGAGAAGGCAGGCTGTTTTATGGTAAAATT
>JAOZOC010000407.1 GCA_029933495.1 Bacteroidales bacterium | reverse complement strand
TTCGACTGTACTGATCTCAAGCCTTTCATCAGGTGAGTGAGCCCCTCGTATTGTTGGGCCGTATGAAATCATATCCATTTCTGGATAAACATCACCTATTAGTCCGCACTCAAGTCCAGCGTGAATAGCAAGCACTTTGGGTTTCTCGTTAAAGAGTTTTATGTATGAGTTCTTAGTTAGTTCTACAATCTCAGAGTTGGGATTAGGTGTCCAGCCGGGGTAACCGTCAGTTTGTTTAACATTTGCGTTAGCCAGATTAAAAACACTTTCAACCATATTGCAGATATCATCCTTTTTTGATTCAACCGAACTCCTTTGGCTTGTGGTAACAACAATTGTGTTATCAAGTGTTTTTACCGATGCAAGGTTTGTTGAAGTTTCCACAAAGTTTGGGATATCAGCCGACATTCCAATTACTCCGTGTGGACAGGCGTACACTGAATTAAGCAAATTGAACTGAGTATTGCTGTCAATAATGTGCGCAGGCGATTCAACCTGTTCAAGTTTAACCTTCAATTCGGGCTCTGTAACTTTATACTCTGCTTTTACTGTCTTTTCAAACTTTTTGACATACTTTTCAAAGTCTGTTTTGAAATTATCAGGAACAGAAACAATTGCATAAGCTTCACGAGCAATTGCATTTCTCAGGTTACCCCCGTCAAATTCCGAAAGTTTTAGATTAAACTTGTCGGCTGAATACCACAACATTCTGTTGAGAACCTTATTGGCATTGGCTTTCCCTTTATTAATGTCATCGCCAGAGTGGCCTCCGGCAAGCCCGGATACACTCAGTTTATATGAAATATGATTTTTAGGAGTTTTTTTCTTCGTGTATTCAAAAATTATTATAGAATCTCTTCCTCCAGCGCATCCAATGAACAATTCACCGTCATCTTCCGAATCAAGGTTGAGCAATATTTTACTTTTAAGAAAATCGGGTTTAAGTCCAAAGGCACCTGTAAGGCCTGTCTCCTCGTCGATTGTAAACAGGCATTCAACAGGCCCATGTTCAATATCATCAGAGGCGAGAATTGCCAGTTGGGCAGCTACTCCAATGCCGTCATCAGCTCCGAGAGTAGTTCCTTTTGCTTTTACCCAGCCATCTTCGATGTATGCCTGGATGGGGTCGTTATCAAAATCGTGTTTAACATCTGAATTTTTTTCACAAACCATATCTATATGACCCTGCAATACTACTGTTTTCCTGTTTTCCTTTCCCTGGGTTGCAGGCTTACGTATTAATACATTTCCAACTTCATCCTGCAATGTTTCAAGATTATGTTCTTTTCCAAAATCAAGCAAATACTTTACAATCTTCTCTTCTTTTTTTGAAGGTCTGGGGATATTAAGGATTTCAGAAAAATAGAACCAAAGTTTTTCGGGATACAATTTTGTAAGTTCGTTATTCATTGTTGTTTGATTTTAATGTTTAAAAAAGCAAAAGTAAAGTTTTATTTTGAAATATGGAATAGTGGAATGATGGAATTGTGGAATTGTGGAATGGTTGAATTGTGGAATAGTGGAATTGTGGAATGGTAGGAAAATGGAATGATGTATGATAAATTCCCATTAGGTATTTTTACAATTAACCCAAGGTTAGAGAGATATTTCATCCCTGACTGGATTTAGGGGTTGTTATGGTAACATTTTTATCGATATTCCGGGGATGTCCAAAAAGTATTATATCCACAAAAAGTCAGGTTGAGGGGAATCGAAACCTGATTGATATTGAGACAAATACATTTTTCGACTCCGCTCAAAATGACAGTAAATTCAAATTTTTGGACATCCCCTGGATTTTGCCTTAGCTTTAGATTATTAGTAGTGAGAAAGAATAGTTGTACTTTTGGCGGATTCTAAAGTAGATAAAGATATGAAGAGGTTTGATGTTGAAAATCTTAGACGATTTATTATAGAGGTTTTTGAAAAAATGGGATGCTCCCCACAAGATTCATTGCAGGCTGCTGATATTCTGGTCAGGGCTGAATTAAGGGGAATTAGTTCACACGGTGCTATGAGGCTCGTTGAATATGTAAACCTTTTTAAAAATAAAAGGGTGAATGTGAAACCTGATATTAAAGTTGTGAACCAGACAGCAGGTACTGCTTTGATTGATGGTGGCAAGGGTTTTGGTCTGATTGTAGCTCCAAAAGCAATGCATCTGGCAATTAAAAAAGCAAAGAATGTCGGCACAGGCTGGGTTTCGGTCAGGAATTCATATCATTTTGGTATTGCCGGTTATTTTGCTATGATGGCACTTGAGCATAATATGATTGGAATAGCAATGACAAATGCGAATCCACTTGTAGCTCCAACATATTCCAAGAGTCCGTTGCTTGGTACAAATCCGATTGCAGTTGCAGTTCCTGCCGGTACAGAACCACCCTTTGTAGCTGATTTCGCAACTGCTCCTGTTGCCCGCGGTAAACTTGACCAGAAGTATGCTTCCGGGTTGCAAGCGCCAGAGGGACTATTGCAGGATAAAAACGGGAATCCGGTTACAGATCCTGATATTTTATCGAAAGGCGGAGCAATAAAAACCCTTGGCGGAGATGAGGAGCGTGGTGGCCATAAAGGATATTGCCTTACTTCAATCGTTGATATATTATCCGCCGTATTGCCCGGAGCGAATTTTGGCCCTTTGGTCGTACCGACCTTAGGCTATCTTGCAGGAGAAAAAGCAGGGGAGGACAGGGGAATCGGTCACTTTTTTGGTGCAATAAGGATAGATGCTTTTCAAACAGCTGAGGAGTTTAAGGATTATATGGATTTATGGATACGTACTTTCAGGAATGCAACACCGGTTGAGGGACAGGAGGCTGTTTTAATTCCTGGAGATATTGAAAGGATATCAGAACGGGAAAAGATTAAAGAGGGAATTAGTATGCCAGACAACGTTGTTAAGAAGCTAATGAGTATTGCTGTAGAGTTGAAAATTTCACCTGGAATATTAGAATAAGAAAGCCGGCAACTGGCCGGCTGATAATACTCAATTAATTATTTTCCTAACTTAAAATTTATTGGTATTCTGACCACTGCATTTACAGGTTTGCCATTATATTTAGCTGGCTTGAGCTTTATGTTTTTAACTGCATCAATTGCAGCCTGGTTTAGTTCAGGTATTCCTTTTAGTACTTCAACACTTTTAACCGTACCTGTTTTGGAAATAAGTAATTTGAGAAATACTTTACCTTCAATACCATTTTTTTTTGCCTCTTCAGGGTATTTTAACTTTATTTGTGACAGTAATACGGGTGCTTCATCATATAAAGAAAAGTCATTTTTAGGAATATTAACCTGAACAGGCATAATGGAAGTTGTCGGAACAAACCCCCAATTATTGTTGTAATGGACAGCCCAACATGCCTCTTTTGGAAAATACTTGTATGTGTCGAGAATAGATCCCTTTGGAATAGTTGCGCCAGATAGATCAGAAGTAGTTGATGGCTCGAGCATAATGTCAACATTAGTAAGGGCTTTTGCTTTTTTTGCAGAAGATTTAGTTATATCATATAGTTCAAGAAAATTTATTTCGCTATTTGCCTCAACTTTAAGATTAGGTTTATTAGCATCATTAACTGCTACATTGTCTGAATTTTCAGTCTGAGAATACAGAAAGCATGAAAGTGTAAAAATTGCGCTGAAGATAAGTATTGATCTTTTCATTGTTTAAGCGAATTTGATTTGCACTTTGCTTATACTTGAAAAAGA
>JAOZOC010000406.1 GCA_029933495.1 Bacteroidales bacterium | reverse complement strand
ACCCAGTAATGCCGTGGCTTTTCCTGCATCGGGTGTATAAGTAAACGAATGTTTTTTCGAATCATCCATCAGCCAGGCGGCTTTTTTACCATTTAGCAGTTTTTGAATCACCATGTTGTTCGGAAAACTGTTGGGTGTATCAGGCCCGTAAAAGTCGGCTGCCCGTGCAATGATCGCCTGCAGTTTTCCTTTTTTGATATCGTACATCAGCATTTCGTCCACCCGCGCCCTGATCTTCCCTTTTTTGCTGTTGGGATTGATAGGCGTTTCTTCGGTCATCCAGCCGTCCACTTTACCATAAGGATAAACATTGTCAAAAAACACCAGTTTGGCACCGTTCATTTTGCAGGCATGTATCACATTCCGCATGATCATCTCCCACTGGATCAGCCACTGTTTGTAACGATAAGGAACGCCCACCGTCAGATAGACCACTTCGGAGCCTTTGATCGCCTCTTTCAACTCTTCGGCTTTCAAAAGGTCAGCTGTTACCAGTTCGTCTCCCTCATTGACTTTCTGCGGATGGCGGCTGATCAGACGTATCTTGTCTGTATATTCAGGAAGGGCTTTGGCCACATATTTGCCAATGGTACCGACGCCAAGGATGGTTTGCATAATGGTATGTTTTTAATTTTTCTTCGTGAGTAAATTCTTGATCTCATTCAGTTTCATCAACGCTTCCACGGGGGTAAGCGTGTCAATATTCGTATTCAGGATATCATCTTTGATCTGGTGCAGCAACGGATCATCCAGCTGGATAAAACTCAGCTGAAACTCATTATCCTGTGATTTATCTTTGATCGCTTTATTCAGCTCGTCACTCGAATGGCTTTTTTCCAGAATCTTCAGCATCTGCCGGGCCCGTTCCAGCACTTTTTTCGGCATGCCAGCCATTTCCGCCACATGAATTCCGAAACTGTGTTCACTGCCTCCTTTTTTCAGCTTCCGCAGGAAAATCACCTGATTACCGATCTCCTTCACGGCAATATGGTAGTTTTTGATCCGCGACATAGAAGAGGCCATTTCATTCAACTCGTGATAGTGTGTGGCAAATAACACTTTGGCCCTGTAAGCCGGGTGGCCGTGCAAAAATTCGGCAATCGACCAGGCAATGGAAATACCGTCATAGGTACTCGTACCCCGTCCGATCTCATCCAGCAATATCAGGCTCCGGCTTGAGATATTGTTCAGAATACTGGCTGTTTCGTTCATTTCCACCATAAATGTTGACTCGCCGGAGGAAATGTTATCGGAAGCTCCGACACGGGTAAATATCTTATCTACATAGCCAATCGCAGCTGCATCTGCCGGCACAAAACATCCCATCTGTGCCAGCAGGACGATCAGGGCTGTCTGTCGCAACAGGGCCGACTTACCCGACATATTAGGCCCGGTAATAATCAGAATCTGCTGTTTTTCATTATCAAGATGAACATCATTGGGGATATACTCCTCACCAATCGGCATTTGCTTCTCAATAACAGGATGTCTCCCGTTCTTAATATCAAGAGTAAAAGATTCATTCACCTCCGGCTTAACATAATTATTCCGGATGGCGGTGAGTGCAAACGACAACAGAACATCCATCTTGCCAATTGCCTGTGCATTCAACTGAATCGGTTTGATGTAATCAACGAGTGAGAAAACAAGGTCGGTAAACAACTTCGACTCTAACGCAAGAATTTTCTCCTCAGCACCAAGTATTTTCTGCTCATACTCTTTGAGCTCCTCTGTAATATACCGCTCTGCATTTGTTAATGTTTGCTTCCGGTGCCACTCTTCAGGAACCTTATTCTTATGCGCATTTGTAACTTCAAGATAGTATCCGAAAACATTATTATATCCTATCTTCAGCGAAGTTATTCCTGTCTTTTCAATTTCACGCTGTTGAATCCGAACAAGATAATCTTTTCCTGAAAAAGCAAGATTCCGCAAATCATCCAGCTCTTTGGAAAATCCGTCAGCAATGACATTTCCCTTATTAACAGCCACAGGAGCATCCTCTTTCAATGTATTTTCAATCTGGTCACGAATTGCAATACAGGGATTTAATTGTTCAACAAGTTTTCGCACAGACTTATTGGTGGATTTTTCATATTCTGTTCTGATTTGCTCAACCGATTTTAACGCTTCCCGAACCTGGAGAACTTCACGCGGATTAATTTTCCCGATTGCAACTTTTGAGATAAGCCGTTCCAGATCACCGGTTGACTTTATAAGCTTTTGAAGGGGGTCAATCCGTTCCCTGTTTTTCACAAAAAATTCTACAACATTAAACCTCTCTTCAATGGGCTTTCTGTCTTTTAAAGGAAGGGTAATCCATCTTTTCAATAATCTGGAGCCCATCGGGGAAACCGTATTATCAATCACATCAAGTAAAGTAACCGCATCCTCGTTAGGAGAATAAAGCAACTCCAGATTTCTTATCGTAAACCTGTCTAACCACACATAATGATCCTCTTCAATGCGGGATATTTTGGAAATATGGCCGGTTTTATCATGATGGGTTTCAGAAAGGTAGTGGAGCACAACTCCGGCAGCAATAACGCCTAAAGTAATACTCTCAACCCCGAAGCCTTTAAGTGATGCTGTACCAAAATGTGAAAGCAGCAAGTCCCTTGAAAACTCCTCTGTAAAAATCCATTCTTCAAAAGTATGAGTATAAAACTTATGTCCGAAGACAGCCTTAAAATCATTAAGTTTATTCTTTTGGACAATTACTTCGCTGGGGACAAAACTTTGCAGAAGCTTATCAATATACTCATTACTTCCCTGGGCTACAAAAAATTCACCTGTAGAGACATCAAGAAAGGCAACACCGGAGTTTTTATTTGTAAAATGAACTGCTGCAAGAAAATTATTCTGATTGTTTTCAAGTACATTATCATTATATGTAACACCGGGTGTAACCAGTTCTGTAACTCCGCGTTTTACAATTTTCTTTGTCAGTTTAGGATCTTCAAGCTGATCGCATATTGCAACTCGCATTCCGGCTTTTACCAGCTTTGGGAGATAAGTGTCAAGAGAATGATGCGGAAATCCGGCAAGTTCAATATATGCAGCAGCACCATTTGCCCTTTTTGTTTGTACAATCCCAAGAATCTTTGCAGCTTTGATGGCATCCTCGCCAAATGTTTCATAAAAATCGCCCACACGAAACAACAGTAAAGCATCAGGATATTTTGCCTTGATGGAGTTATACTGCTTCATCAACGGTGTTTCAGCTATTTTTCTTTTTGCAGTCATAGTATTTTTCAATAATTGACAAAAATATAACTATATTCATTATAAATTTTCAAATTTAATTCACAATTCACAATACCATTGTTAATTTTGCAACCTGATTAATGCAATATGAGAAAACTAAAAAATAGCGAGCTTAACAGAATCACTCCCGATGAGTTTAAAAAAGCAGATAAATTACCTGTCGTAATAATTCTGGATAACATAAGAAGCCTGAACAATATCGGCTCATTTTTCCGAACAGCAGATGCATTTCGCATAAATGAGATTATACTTTGCGGTATAACGGCCACCCCACCACATCGTGAAATACACAAAACAGCTTTAGGTGCAACAGAATCCGTTAGCTGGCGGTATTTTGAGGATATTGTCGATGCAATTAGAGATTTAAAAGATAAAGGCTATTTCATCATTGCCATTGAGCAAACTGATGATAAAATCTTTCTGAATGACTTTAATCCATCGGATTATAATAAAATA
>JAOZOC010000029.1 GCA_029933495.1 Bacteroidales bacterium | reverse complement strand
GCTTTTATGTAGAAGTTTTTTACTTACCCGGCTCAGAAGAGATAGACCAGATAGTTGCAGTTCATTCAGACGAAATACTCGAACTTTATTTAGATAGTATAGATATCTCCGACCTTTTTATGTAAAAGTCGGAATATCAACAGATTCTTCTTTTTCTTCATAATTCTTAGTTAAATACCCCTTTGAGAATCTCAAGGGGGTATTTCATTTGACCAAAAGGCATAGAAACCTGAACACCAGCGATATCCGGTTTTAATAGCTCAATAGTCTCCCTGGCTATTTCAAGTCCTGTTTCACGAGCTTCCTCTTTCGATTTTGTATTATACATTCTCTGCATAATATTATCAGGTACAGAAGCACCAGGAACTTCATTATTCATAAACTCTGCATTTCGAACACTGACCAGTGGCCATACTCCGGCAATAATTGGGATATTAATATGCTCAATGCGTTTCAGAAAACGATAAAACAGTTCATTATCAAATACTGGCTGTGTTATCGCAAACTCAGCTCCTGCTTTCACCTTCCATTCAAACCTGCGTATTTCATAGTCAAGGTCAATGGCACCCGGATTAACTCCCACACCAATAAAAAATGCAGTCTGGCTATCCATTGGATTACCTCCAAGGTCCTGGCCTCTGTTTAAATAATTGACAACATTTGTCAATCCAATTGAGTCCACATCAAAAACAGCGGTCGCATCAGGATAGGTACCCATTTTCGGTGGATCGCCAGTAATTATCAGCAGGTTCTTTATTCCTGCCGCATAGGAACCAAGCATATCCCCGACCATTCCAAGCAGGTTTCTGTCGCGGCATGCATAATGCTGAATAACCTCTATACAAGCCTGCTGCTGCATCATCAATGACAAATAGCTTGCACCCATCCTCGACAATGCTCTTGGTCCATCCGGAATATTTATAGCATCCACTCCTGCCTGTTTTAAATGAGATGCCTGTTCAATAGCAACAGACGGGTCTATCCCTCTCGGCGGGACAATTTCAACAGTTGTAACAAATTCATTATTACATATTTTTTTTGCAAATTCCGATTTCTCACAAACAGGTACAGCAGGCATAAACGACTCTTCAATCTTAACTTCAAGCGGCTTTGCGACTATCTTCCTCGGCTGAATGGCCTGAATTGATTTACGCATCTCCTTTATAAATGTGGGATTTGTACCGCAACAACCACCGACTATTCGCGCGCCGGCCTGGATAAAGCGTTTTGTATATTCGGCAAAATAATCGGCTGTGGCAAGATATATATTACGACCATCAACATTTTGCGGAGTCCCTGCATTTGGCATTATACTGATCGGCACACCAACAACACTGTTCATTTTCTCAAGGGCATCAAGCATTGGCTTTGGACCAACACTACAATTGATACCTACAACATCAGCTCCCCATTGTGACATACGTGTGGCAAACATCTCCGGTGGTGTCCCGAAAAGCGAGTTTCCCTCATTATTAATAGTCATCTGCGCAATAACAGGAATATCAGACTCCCCTTTTATTGCAAGTATTGCCTGCTGAATAAGGTGAAGGTCAGAGAATGTTTCGAGTATTATCAGGTCAACTCCCCCGTCAATCAACCCTTTTACCTGCTCAAGAAATATTTCACGGGCTTCTGATTCGGCAAGCGGACCCCATGGTTCCAGTCTTTCATCAAGAGGGCCAATGGAACCGGCCACATATATCTCATCTCCGGCAATTTCGCGAGCCAGTTTAGCTCCTGTGTAATTTATTTCATAGGTCTTGTCCTCCAGGCTATGCTTTTGAAGTTTAAGCCTGTTAGCTCCAAAAGTATTTGTTTCGATAACATCTGCTCCGGCCTCAACATACGAGCGGTGTATCTCCTGTATCAGTTTAGGTCTTTTAAGATTCAATTCATCATAACAACTATTAATAAAAACTCCTCTGTTGTATATTTCTGTTCCAATAGCTCCATCAAAAAGAACCAGGTTATCTTTCATATATTCAAGAAACGGTATTCTCATTTTTATCTTTTTTACCAATTCAAATTTACACTCAGCCACTTTTCAACCTGCTTTTCACTAACACCCTTTCGTTTTGCGTAATCTTCAACCTGATCTTTTCCAATCTTACCAACCATAAAGTACTGCGATTCAGGATGTGCAAAATAATAGCCACTAACTGAAGCTGCCGGATACATTGCAAAATTCTCAGTAAGATCTATTCCTGTTTTTCTTTCAACATCGAGAAGGTCGAAAATTACTTTCTTTTCCGAATGTTCAGGACATGCCGGATATCCGGGTGCAGGGCGAATACCTCTGTATTTCTCTCTCAAAATCTCCCTGACATTAAAATCCTTTTCCTTGCTGTAACCCCAGAACTCTTTTCTGACTCTGTAATGCAAAAGTTCGGCAAAAGCTTCTGCAAGTCTGTCTGCCAGCACCTTCATCATTATGCTATTATAATCATCATTATTACTCTCGTAATGCTTAATCCACTTTTCCAGCCCGACGCCTGCTGTTACTGCAAAAAAGCCAATATAATCATCTATTCCTGTATTTTGGGGGGCAATAAAATCAGAGAGACAAAGGTTTGGTTTTCCTTTTTCCTTCAATTCCTGATTTCTCAGAAACCTCAGAGTTGTCAATAGCTTCCGGCTATCTTTATCTTTTTCAGAATAAACTTCAACATCATCACCAATCGTATTTGCTGGGTACAGCCCGATTACTCCTTTTGCAATCAGCCTCTTTTCCGATACTATTTTATCAAGAAGCTCATTTGCATCATCAAAGAGTTTCCTTGCCTCATCTCCCTTCACAGGATTATCAAATATTCCCGGATATTTCCCATTTAGTTTCCATGCATGAAAAAAGAAAGTCCAGTCAATAAATTCTATAATATCCTCCAACGGATAATCATCAAAATATTTTGCTCCAACAAGGTGAGGTTTAACTATATCATTAGCATCCCAAATAATTTTCAACCTATTATCTCTTGCTTCAGGAAGCGAGATATATTTCTTTGTTTGTATTTTTGATTCGTACTTCTCCTTAATACTATCATATTTATCTTTAATCTTCTCCGCATACTTCTGCTTCATATTCTCAGATATCAGGTTTGCTGATACACCAACACTCAAAGAGGCATCCTTAACGTAGATTACCGGAGCATTATAATTCGGGGCAATTTTAACGGCAGTGTGAATTTCGGATGTTGTAGCACCGCCAATCAGCAGAGGGATATTCATCCCAAGCCTCTCCATCTCTTTTGCAAAGTGCACCATCTCCTCCAGTGAGGGTGTTATCAAGCCGCTAAGTCCAATAAGATCAGCATCTTCATCCTTAGCTGCCTTAATAATTATATCGGCTGGAACCATAACACCAAGATCAATTACCTCAAAATTATTACAAGCCAGTACCACTCCCACAATATTTTTACCGATATCGTGTACGTCACCTTTAACTGTCGCCAGAATAATCTTTCCGGCTGACCTGACTTTCCCCTCTGCTTCCTGCTCCTGCTCAATGAAAGGAAGTAGTTTAGCAACTGCCTTCTTCATCACCCGTGCTGTCTTCACAACCTGTGGCAAAAACATCTTGCCTTCCCCAAAGAGGCCTCCAACAACATTCATCCCATCCATCAGGGGGCCTTCAATAATGTCAAGTGAGCGCTTGTAACTTTTGCGTGCTTCAAGCACATCATCCTCAACGTAATCGGCATTACCCTTAATCAGTGCATGTTTGAGCCTTTCTGTCACATCACCTTTTCTCCATTCATCCTTATTAACAACCTCTTTGCTTTTACTATCTTTAACTTTTTCAGCATAGGCAATGAGCCTTTCGGTAGCATCCTTTCTTCTGTTGAGGATAACATCTTCAACCAGAATTAGCAAATCCTTTGGAATATCATCATAAATCTGCAACATACCTGCATTGACAATTCCCATATCAAGTCCTGCATTAATGGCGTGATAAAGAAAAGCGGAATGCATCGCTTCACGGACAGTGTTATTTCCCCTGAATGAAAAAGAAAGATTACTGATGCCACCACTGACCTTTGCATAAGGCAGATTATCTTTAATCCATCTTGTAGCATTAATAAAATCAACGGTATAGTTATTATGCTCATCCATTCCCGTTGCTATGGTAAGAATATTAGGGTCAAAGATGATATCTTCCGGAGGAAATTGAACATCCTTTATAAGAATCTGATAAGCTCTTTTACAAACATCAATTTTCTGTTTGAAAGAAGCAGCCTGCCCTTGTTCATCAAAAGCCATTACAACAGCAGCAGCACCATAATCACGTATTTTAGCTGCTCTCTTCTTAAACTCCTTCTCCCCTTCTTTAAGGCTGATGGAATTCACAATAGCCTTTCCCTGAATACATTTCAGGCCTGCCTCAATGACTGTCCATTTTGAAGAGTCGATCATTACCGGAACTCTGGCAATATCCGGTTCGGCAGCAATAAGATTCAGAAAAGTAACCATTGATTTTTCTGCATCCAGCAAGGCATCATCCATATTAATATCGATAATCTGTGCACCATTTTCAACCTGCTGCCTTGCAACTGACAGAGCCTCATCAAACTTTTCCTCACGAATAAGCCTGGCAAACTTCCGAGAACCGCTTACATTAGTACGCTCCCCAATATTTATAAAATTGCTTCCCTTGTACACCTTTAACGGTTCAAGCCCGCTTAACAATAACTCATGCTGCGATGCCGGCACTTTTCGGGGAGATGCTTTTTCTGCCAGCTTAACAAACTCTTTTATATGTTCAGGTGTAGTTCCGCAGCACCCACCAATAATATTTGCAAAATTATTATCAAGGAAATCTTTCATCTGTGCTGCCATAATCTTCGGAGTCTCATCATATTCTCCGAATTGATTCGGCAACCCGGCATTTGGATAAACACTGGTGAAGTATGAAGCCTTGTCAGATAACTCTTCTAGATAAGGTCGAAGATCTTTTGCTCCCATTGCACAATTCAGCCCTACAGTAAGCAGGTCGAGATGCGAAATGGAAGTCAGGAATGCCTCTGTTGTCTGGCCTGATAGTGTTCTTCCGCTAGCGTCAGAAATAGTTCCGGAAACCATAACCGGCAACTTAATACCCTTTTCCCTCTGAGCATCAGAGACAGCCATCAGGGCTGCTTTGGCATTAAGAGTATCAAAAATCGTCTCTATCAAAAAAAGGTCAACACCGCCTTCTATCAAACCAAGAGCCTGCTCCTTGTATGCTTCATACAAGTCATCAAAAGTTACAGCCCTGAAACCGGGATTATTAACATCAGGTGACATGGAAGTGGTTTTACTTGTCGGGCCCATTGAACCTGCGACATATCTGGGTTTTTCAGGAGTCAGGAGGGTATATTTATCAGCAGCCTGTCTTGCAATCTTTGCTGAGGCTACATTTATCTCATAAGCCATATCTTCCATATAATAATCAGAAAGGGATACACTTGTTGAGTTAAATGTGTTAGTTTCGATAATATCTGAACCCACCTCAAGATATTTCTCATGTATCTCCCCAATTATTCGGGGCTGAGTGACCGACAACAAATCGTTATTCCCTCTTAAGTCATATTTGAATCCGGCAAACCTCTCTCCTCTGAAATCCTTTTCCTCAAGACCATATTGCTGAATCATCGTACCCATTGCCCCATCAAGCACAAGTACCCGATGTTTGAGTTCCATCTTAATATCCGGTTTTCTTATCATCTATTTTCAGATTCACAATATTAACATTAGCAAAAGTACAATTATGTTTCAAAATATCCACAATTTCATTTCTATTTCTACCATTCTATTATCTTTGCAATAAAATATCAAACAAAAGAGAAGGATGCTGGAAATTCAAGAAGTTAAAACTCCGAAACAAAAAAAGCAATTTGTAAAATTGCCGTTCAGTATTTATAAAGGTGACCCGATGTGGGTTCCTCCGATAATTAAAGATGATATTAAGCAATTATCCCCTGAAACTAATCCTTCATTTGAGTATTGTGACGCAATATTCTGGACAGCCTGGGATGGCAAGAAATGTGTGGGAAGAATAGGTGCAATATTAAACCGGAAATACAATGAGAAGACCGGGAAAAAGTTTGGCAGGTTTTCACGGATGGAGTTTATTAATGACAGAAACGTTTCTAAAAAGCTTATCGAAACCGCTGAAGGATGGCTCAAAGAAAAGGGAATGGAATACATACATGGACCTCTTGGGTTTAGTAATCTTGAAACCCAGGGTATGCTTGTCGAAGGTTTTGACCACCTGCCCTCCATAGCTTCAGTATATCACAAACCATATTACAAAGAACATATTGAAGCTCTTGGGTTTGAAAAAGAAAATGACTGGATAGAGTTCCGGTTAACAATTGGTGAAAATGCAATAAAGAAAGGAGTAAGAGGCGCTGCGATTGTTAAAAGAAGATATGGATTTGAGGTAACTAAACCCGAATCTACTAAAGAATTACAACAATATGTAAAACCATTATTCCGCCTTCTTAATAATGCATTTCAGGAGCTACCTTATACAACTCCATTCAATGACAAGATGATTGATGCTATTGCCGGAAAGTACTTTAAAATTTTAAACCCTAGATTTGTTCGAATTGTAAAAAAAGATAATGAATTAGCTGCTTTCGTTGTCGGAATGCCTTCGCTGTCAAGAGCAATGCAAAAAGCAAATGGCAAAATATTTCCTTTTGGGGTTTATCATATTATGAAAGCTCTGAAAAAACCGGAAGTAATTGATCTTTTGCTGACAGGAGTTGCACCAAAGTATCACACCTCAGGAGCAGCTGTAATTCTTTTTGCGGAATTGCAGCAGGAGATGCTGGATATGGGTGTTAACCAAATGGAAACCACAGGTATTTTTGAAACAAATCATAATGTGATTAGCAACTGGAAAAATTACGAACATATTCAGCATAAAAGACGCAGGTGCTTTATAAAAGAGATCAATACTCAAAATAAAAATGTCAAATAAGTCTCAAAATAATAAAATTTAATACTACAGTGAGCGTTTTGAATATCAGGATTTTTATAGATTTTTATTTATTCGTCAATTATAAGTTGTTTTTATTTTAACAATTACCTAGAAGTTAAACTGTTAACTCTTTATGCAAAAAACGACAATATTATTATTACTAATTCTTGTAGGCAGCATAGCCTGTGCACAAGTTGATGCCGAAAAAGATGCTACAATCACTGCAGGGCTACCTGTTAAGCTGAGTGCTGTATATGAGGGTTATTTTGGGACTCTGGTTACAGTTCATGATGATGATTTTGCAGGCCCCTTTGATATAGGTTTCGATTTTACATTTTATGGAGAGACGGCTTCTCAATTTATGATCGGGGCAAATGGCGTAGTCAGCTTCAATCTCTCCCAGGGGGCATACCGCGATCCGGTGTCAATCCCAAACAATAAGATGGAGAAAGCTATTTACGGGCCATATCAGGATTACTTTTCACATGGAAGCACAAACAGCAATAATGTGTATTACAAAACAGTTGGCTCAGCACCTGACAGAAAACTGATAGTCGGATGGTGTGATGCACCAATGTATAATTGTAATGACCAGAAAGTAACATTTCAGATTGTTCTTTTTGAGACCGGGAAAATTGAAAATCATATTATCAACAAACCGAAATGCACCTATTTACTCAATAAAGCTACTCAGGGACTAAACTACAATTTCGACAAAGGTGTTCAGGTTCCGGGCAGAAATAGCACATCCTGGACTGCCTCAAATGAATCGTGGGAATTTGTGCCTGACGGTAATGATAGCTATACTGTAAACCAAATAAATTTTTTACCTGAAGTTATAGCTCCAAAACCGGACCTGATGCTAACATGGTATGCAGGCAGTTATCCAGGAGGAGAAGCTATAAGTACCTCAACAACTTTAATTGTAAACCCTACTGAAACAACATCCTACTTCGCCGAGATAACACTTTGTGGAGGTACTAAATATTATGATGAGGTAAAGATCACAACCATACCACTTCCTACTGCCTTCAGGCCTGAAAGCAATATTGAACAGAACAGGGTTTTTAATATCTTCGCAGATCCTGTTGACAATATTCAAAATTTTAAAATGTATATTTATGACCGATGGGGCAAGCTGGTTTTCGACACAAATGATATTTCACAGGGTTGGGACGGCGAAGGAAACAACGGCCAAATATGTGCAGAGGGTGTTTATGCATGGGTAATTTATTTTGAAACCGAGAAAAACAAACTCACAAATAAAGGTAGTGTAACGCTTGTGAGATAAGATATTAGAAATGAGATGTGAGGTGCATTTATCTAATTGTGGTTAGAAAAACATAAAAAAAGCCCCGATAAGGCGGGGCTTTATATCATAAAATATAAATTTTTAATTCTCTGGATTTTTTGGTGTTGGCATTGTAATACCAAGCTTTGCTTTTACCTTATCCATCATATCATCACTAGGTTCGGCGTAAAGCAATAAACCTTCGGTGCTGTTAAAAACATAAGTATAGCCTTCTTCTTTAGCAACTTCCTCGACAGCCAATCTTGCCTTATCAATAATAGGAGCTGTAAGATCAGCTTCTTTGCTTTGAAGATCCTGAGTTGCCTGAGCATTAAAATCATCAAGCCTTTGTTTCAGGTCATTTATTTCTGCTTCTTTTGTTTGGCGAATAATATCTGACATTCCGCTCATGTTTGTCTGATATTCATTAAACTTGTTCTCGAGCTCAGCCTGCATAGCAGCAAACTGGTCTTGCAAACTTTTGTTGTATGCTTCATAAACAGTTCTAACGGAATCAAGCCCTGGCATCATACTGTAAAGGGTTGCAAAATCTAAATGTCCTAATTTGTATTTTGACTGCGCAAAAGTGTTTGATGATGCCGTTATTGCTACAACAATAATAAGTAAACTAACTAATTTTTTCATTTTCTTTAAATTATTTTATCTTTAATTTGAGGCGCAAAAGTATGTAATAATTATATTAAAACAACAAAAAAATTACATATCACAAAAAAATACTATCTGTTTTAAGAAACATTAACAGTTTATTTCTTTCCACCCTTTCTTACCGGACCGGGGGCATTACCTTCCGGTTTTGACGGGCTCCTGCTCGGATTTGAGGATGGTGTCTTCTTTTTAACCCTATTTTCCTTACGCACCGTACCCAACTCGGCACCGACCTTATCAAGGACATCATCACTGATATCATATTTTGCATTAACATAAAGAATCGACAGGCTTCCTGCTTTGTCAAACACAAAAGAGTAGTTTTTATCGACCGCTATCTCTTCAATGGCATTAAAAATCTTCTCCTGAATTGGTTTTACAAGCTCCTCTCTTTTCAGGAACAGATCACCATCTGTACCAAATCGCTGATTTTGAAACGTAGCAAGCTCCTCCTTTTTCTTATTGATCTCCTCTTCCTTTTTATTTTTTACATCTTCGGGCATCAGAACAGCTTCAGCCTGAAAATCCTGAGTCATCTTATTAATTTCATCTATTTTTTCCTTTATCTCCTGTTGATATTCGGCTGCATATTCATCAAGCTGATTTTGTGCATCCTTATACTCAGGAATATTATCAAGGATATATTCCGTATCAACATAAGCATACTTTTGAGCAACCGAAGCTGTCGTAAAACAGACAAGCAGCGCGAAAGCAATTACCGAATATTTCATAATCTTAGTTTTTTATTCTTTATAACGATTTAGTTTAAGATTTATTTAATCAATCGACTGATTAATTGAGAAGTGGAACTGTCCTCTATTAGCATTCGGCAGTCCGGGAACAGGGTCAAAACCATAACCCCAGTCAAGACCGAGGATACCAAACATAGGTAAAAACACTCTAAGTCCTACACCGGCAGACCTGTAAGCCTCGAACGGGTTAAAATCATCAAACCTCAACCAGGAATTACCTGCTTCAAGAAATGTTGCTACATAAATTGTAGCACTTGGATTCAATGACAGAGGATATCTGAGTTCAAGAGTAAACTTATCATAAATAGTTCCGCCAACATTACTTGACCTCCAATAGTTAGGTGTCAGAGAATTGTTTTCATAACCTCTCATGCCAATTAACTCACGTCCGTCCATATTATTATATCCCGACAATCCATCACCTCCAAGGTAATACCTTTCAAACGGCGTCACACCGAGCTCCTTATTCCATGCTCCCAGAAAACCAAACTTTGCCCTTCCCATCAAAACCAGGTTTTTATAAATTGGAGTATAGAAAACAGATAACAGATTCCACTTATGATATTCAAGCCACTGATACTTCTGTATATCATCCAATTCTGCATAATTTCTGTTTGTGAATCCCGAAAACGGTGGAGTAAAATCAAGAGAGACTGAAACGTTAGATCCATTCCTGGGATAAATTGGAAAGTCAATCGAATTACGGGCAAGCGTTACATTAAAACTAATGTTATTATATGTTCCTGTACCTCCACCAAATGTGAATATTTGTGTATATTTATAGAGGTCATATCTCTGAAAATTTATAGCTGTATAAAGTGAAAAATAGTCATCAGGCCAGGCCAGACGCCTTCCCAGTCCAATGGTAACACCGTCAATTTTAAACTGATGCCAATCGGGTGTATCACGCCCTGCACCATAAGAATATACAGAGTGATAATAGCTCACTGTAAAAGCATGAGGTTTTTTACCTCCAAGCCAGGGCTCGGTAAATGAAAAGCTATAACTTATATATCCCTTTCCATAGGATTGCAACCTGAGACTGAGTTTTTGTCCATCACCTGTCGGGACCGGGCGCCACATTTTTGGCTTAAAAATATTCTTTAAAGAGAAGTTGTTGAATGAAACACCTAGTGTACCGATTATACGCCCATACCCCCAGCCTCCGGACAGCTCAATCTGGTCAGAGGACACCTCTTCAAGCTGATACTCAATATCTACTGTACCGTCAACCTGATTAGGAACAATATTTGGATTAATAGTTTCAGCATTAAAATATTTTAATTGTGCCAGCTCACGTGTTGTCCTTATAATATCCGAACGAGAAAATAATTGCCCGGGAACAGTCCTTATTTCCCTAATAATAACATGATCATTTGTCCGTGTATTCCCTTTTATTGACACATTTTTAATAGTAGCCTGCTTCCCTTCATAAATACGAACTTCAATATCTATTGAATCGTTGCGCACACCAACCTCAACCGGCCTGGCAGAAAAGAACAGATATCCATCATTCATATAGAGTGAGCTTACATCATCTTCACTTTGGTTAAAAGTCAGATTTTGATTAAGCAATTCATAATTATAAATATCTCCTCTCTGTATTCTCAACACCTTATCAAGAATGGCATCCGGATATTTTGTATTACCAACCCAATAAATATTTCCAAAGTAGTATCTGTTACCTTCATTTAAGGTAATGTCAATACTTATGGTACCATCAGAGTTCCGATAAACAGAGTCCTTAACAATAAGGGCATCACGATATCCTTCCTCATTATAAGAATTAACTAAATTTACCTTATCCTCCTCGTAATTATCTCTAATAAACTTTGATGCTTTAAATACTCTGAGTTTTATATTTCTGTTAAAATAATCTCTTGTATATTCTACAAGATCATTAAACCTAAAGGTAGCGACATCTCTCACGGCATTCAAAACGAGGCTCTCAAAACCGTCCATAGGTTTGAAATTACCCTTTTCCTTTGTCTCTTTAAGAGAGCTTTTTATCTTTTCATCTGTATAATGCTTATTTCCATATATATTGATGCTCTTGATCTTAACCTTCTCTTTTCTATCAATATTAAAAACAAGCTTAACGTGATTTACTCTGGCAGTATCCGCTTTTACATCAATGTTAACCTCCGTTTCAAGATAACCCTTTTCGACGAAATAGCCTTTAATTGAATTTTCAGCACGGAGTAGCAGATTATCAGTAACAACATTACCACGAGTAAGTTTTAACGTTTCCCTGATCTTATCAATTTCAGCTTTCTTCGCCCCATTGAACGCAAAGGAGGACATTCTGGGCCGTTCTTTAAGGTCAATATTCAGAAAAACCTGAGTTCCTTCGACTTTAGTAATAGTGATAATGATATTTTTAAACAGCCCTTGTTTCCAGAGATTCTCAATTGCCTTGGCAGTCTGATCACCGGGAATACGGATCTTATCGCCAACCGATAATCCCGAAAGCATAATCAAAGCATTATTATCAAGATATTTAACTCCGGAAATCGTAATCCCACCGAGAAGATACTCCTTGGGATTGGCATAATCAACAATCTTATCGCCAATCGACACCTGAGCATTCAAATTAACATCTATAATAAGCAGTATAAATATAAGTCCTGTAAATTTCAGCTTCATCTTTCTATTTTGAAACAATTTGTTCACTCGTTTTACCAAATCTTCTTTCCCTTTTTTGAAAATCCACAATAGCTTCAAATAGGTCCTCACGTCTGAAGTCAGGCCAAAGCTTAGGAGTAAAATAAAATTCAGCATAAGCAATCTGCCAAAGCAAAAAATTGCTTATCCTGTACTCGCCACTCGTTCTGATAAGCAGTTCGGGATCAGGAATGTTTGCGGTTGTTAAATATGACGAAAACAGATCATTGTTAATATTATCAGGCGATAATTCACCCTTTTGTACTTTCTCTGAAATAATTCTTGCAGCATTAACAATTTCCCATCTGGAGCTGTAGCTCAACGCCAAAACCATTACCATCTTATCGTGGTGAGCAGTTTCATTTATTGCATATTGCAACTCCTTAAAAGTATTATCCGGTAGCGACTTAAGATCGCCAATAGCAAGAAGGCGAATATTATTATCGTGAAGGGTTTTAATCTCCTTATTAAGAGTCTTAACCAATAATGTCATTAGAGCGTTCACTTCCGACCTCGGCCGCTTCCAATTTTCGGTAGAGAAGGCATATAATGTCAGATACTTAACACCAATTTCAGCAGCACCTTCGGCTGTTTCCCTCACAGACTTAACTCCGCTGGAATGTCCAAAAGTCCGCATCCTGCCACGTTGCTTGGCCCAACGACCGTTTCCATCCATAATTATGGCAATATGCTCAGGTAATCTGCTTCTATCTATTTGATCTTTAAAATTCATTATTCATAAAAAATCTTTAACCGCTATTTCCGCCTTTCAAAATCAGAGCATTTACTTCTTTTAGTCAAATCTATATTATAAGTAATCGTAAGTCCAGCAAAAGAGTACCAATCATTCGTTTCCGAATTTCCCCGCTGCTGATATGGTTCATGATTCTTCCCAGGATCAGAAACTACCAGATAAGGATAATTGGGATCACCGGGTTTAACAGTTGATGAGCTCAGATAATAAGTTGTACTTACATCATCAATATAATCTGTATATGTCTTGCGCATGCCCCACTCAACCGAAAGTGCAATCTTTTTTGATACGCTGTATTTCAATCCGAATCCAAAAGGAATGGAAAAATGAAAATAGGAATACTCCTGACGGGTTCCGTTATCATCAAAACTAGTCCCTTGCCCCTCAGTATGAAAATCCCTCAAATCCTTTCCGTTATTCATCGGTTTATTGTAAAAAAATCCGGGGCCTCCAAAAATATATGGCGAAATGAAGTTTTTTAAACTACCGGTAAAGTACCTCAAAAAATTAAACTCCATCACAATTGACATTTCATAAATATCGGAATCGAACCTCAATCCGCGCTCAGGTAAAAAGTTTGATTTGTTATCGTCACCTATCAGACTACCTTTTAACCCATTTAGTTTTATTGTCCACCTTGAAGACAGATTATATCTAGCAACAAAACCATAGGCAAAACCAGTCTGCAAAAAAGGATAATTTGGGTTCAGGTCTCCCATATAAAATGAGCCTCCACCAAAGGCACCAACTTCAAGTTGAGCTTTGCCTGCAAAAGCAGCTATAATAAAAACTATAATTAAAAATAATTTTCTCATAAAGCGGTGCAAAAATATAACTTTTATCCTTAACAATC
>JAOZOC010000405.1:1645-3786 GCA_029933495.1 Bacteroidales bacterium | reverse complement strand
CGTTTTGTTGTTTATATTGTTTATGTTGATATCTCCGTTTGAAAACGTCAGGTTATTAATTTTAAGTTTATTCAGACTTTTCTCAATCCCTTTGGCAATTTTCTGTCGAAGTATTTTAAAATTAAGACTGTCGTTCTTTTGTCGAACAGCAGGCTTATTGACAGTATGAATAATATCCGGTTTGCTGAAAGTGATATTTGTTGCGATAAACTCTTTCCTGTTGACCAGTTTTCTGACATCAAAACCTGAAATTACAAATTCGCTAAATGAAATATTTGTGTTGTTAGCTTTATTATTTAAGAAATCAATACCTGATATTTCCAAATTGTAATTGTTTAAGCGGCAGTTATTTATATCTAATGAAAAATATTGTTCAGGATAGAAACCGAGTTTGTCAAATCCGGTAGTTATCTCCTTGTAGTTTAATATCTCAGAATACTTTTTCCTGTCAGTAAATAACGTTAATCCGGTTGTTGAGAGGTCAAATTTGTTAATGTTTAAAATAACAGAGTCCGCATCAAGTATTTTAACATTTCCATTTTTTAGTTCCACAATGTCAAAGTACAGTTTTTCCGAGAGTTTGTATGATGTGTCACTGTTTTTTGTGAATTTTATTTTTGAAGGATTGTGTATATTTGCTGTCCAGTCATAAATTTGGACTGACATTGCTTTTTCTTTACCGGTTAATAATACTTCCGGTGTCAGATTCCGGAATGTTGCCGAGCCGATTTTTATATCACATTTTGCAACAGTGTCATTATCAGGTGGCGAGCAAACTGTCAACACCGTAAGATTCCTGATTTGGGTAATTGAATCTTTGCTGTAATAATCTAAACTGTCATAGCTAATTTCAATTCCGGGAGTGGATAATTTCACATAAACCGACCGGGACGAGATACTTAAGTTTTGGATCAGGTTGTTATTCGTAATACCGGAAAAAACATTTGAGTCAAGTTTTATGTTTCCTAAAGTCAGGCTTCCGATTTTGAAAAGTTTTAATATATCAGTCTCACATACAGACTGAAATGTGGTGTTCTCAAGAATTACTGAGTCAATTTTATATTCAGGAAAAAATGAAAACGGATTTAGTGAAACGGATTTTTTAACGGAAGATGCTGATATGGATTTTTTATTGCGTCTGTGTAGTTCTGTGACTGAAGCATTCTTAATTTTTATATTCTTTAAATGAAACTCTTTCTTCTGTAGGATATTTTTGATATTTATTCCTTCGATATAAAAGTTGCCGTCCGATATTTTGTACATTACAGGATTTGCGCTGTCAGGTTCTTTTAATGGTGTTAAATTGACTCCCTCTGTTGTTATTTTCTGGAGTCTTGTGTCCAGGATAACTTTCTCAATCCTCGTTTTATAGTAGTTGTCCGTAATATTTTCAACTCCGTCAAGTTCAAGTTTGGCCTTAAAGTCGAAAAGATGGTCCAAATCGTCTCTCTGAGCTTTGAAATTGCTTTGCTGCAGACCGGTAACCAATAAATTCAGGTTCTCGATGCTTATTTCCCTGTTATCCTTATCTTTATATGTAAACCCGCCTTTCCTCATCTCAAACTCATCAATATAGAAATGCAACCCTGTTGTATTCTTTTTCCCTGTTCCTGTGGCTAACATTTTTAATAATGTAATATGACTTGATAACTCTTTTTTATAAACCGATTTATTTTTGCTTAGCCATAGTATAGGCGAATCCATAATCAGTTTGTGAAATTTTAGCTTTTTGTTGTATAGGAGGTCCGTGATATTCAGTTTTTCCATCGAAAAACCATCGAATGACAGCTTATTTAAAAGAATTGCAGTCGCCGAGTCATAGTAAACATTGTCAAAAAGCATTGTTACTGAATCGAAAGAGATTGTTCTTGTGAATATATTTGTATGCGAATCTGAATATTCAAATGAAATTTTGTCGTGGCTGAACTTTGATATTCTGGATTTTACCAAAGGGCCAAGTATCCACGGAATAGTTGAAATGGCTATTATAAAGATAATAATTACGGCAACTAATATTTTAATTATAGTTTTCAAATGTACCTGTTCTGTGATTATTAAAAAAAGCAAATTTACAATTTACTTATTAAATTGCAAATTATTATCAAATCTAAAAACCTGAATAAGTTAAAAATGATTAACTG
>JAOZOC010000405.1:0-1635 GCA_029933495.1 Bacteroidales bacterium | reverse complement strand
AATATTTTTACTTTTGAGCCTTTAAACTCGATACTATTTCTTGATATATTAAAAAATGATAACAAAAAGAGAAATATTTCTAATCGTTTTATTCTGTTTTGCTGTTTCAGCTATTACTGCGCAACCTATAATTAAAGGAACGGTAACTGATAAACAAACAGGTGAAACACTTGTAGGTGTAAATATTTTTCTTCCCGATTATTCAAAAGGTGCTGTTTCGGATAAAAACGGCAATTATATTCTCAAAGGTTTGCATAAAGGGGAGGTGATTGTTAATTACTCTTTTATGGGGTATAAAACTGTTATTAAAAAGGTTAAGATTGATGGCAGGGACTTAACATTGGACATTGCTATGAAACCGGCAGTCATCCAGGGGGAGGAGGTTGTTGTGACGGGTACATTTGCAGGATCACAACATGAGAATGTTATGAAAATCAGCACGATGAATCCACGGCAATTTTTGCAGTCGGGAAGTCCGTCATTTATTGAAGCGATGAAAGATGTTCCCGGAGTTGATATCATCTCAAAAGGTCCCGGGGTCGGTACACCTGTGATAAGGGGGCTTTCACTGAGTAATATTTTGTTTCTGAATAATGGTATTCCAATGCAGAATTTTCAGTTTTCCGAAAATCATCCTTTTATGGTTGATGCAAACGGAGCCGAAAGGGTAGAAGTAATTAAAGGGCCGGCGTCTCTGCTTTACGGTTCTGGTGCTATCGGCGGAGTTATTAATATTATTAAAAAACCTCCATTGCCCGAAGGTAAAATTGCCGGAGATTTTGAAACAAAATTTTATAGTAATACAAACGGTTTTACCTCTTCTCTTGGTGTAAATGGAACAAATAATGGTATTTCCTGGGGCGCAGCAGGCGGGCTAAGTTCAAATATGGATTATTACGACGGTAATAATTCAAGAGTACCCAATAGCCGTTTTAATCGCGAAAATGCAAAACTCAATGTCGGATTGATAAAACCAAATGGTTCATTTCGTTTGTTTTACGATTATAACCGGGATAAACTTGGTCTGACTGTTAAGCCTGCTTTAGGGCTTGTTACTGAAAACGGGAGAAAGAATGATGTCTGGTACCAGGATTTGACAAATCACCTTTTTTCAATGATCAATAAAATATTTGTGGGAGCTGTGAAAATTGATATGAATCTGGCTTATCAAATGAACAAACGAAAACTGCAAGGCTCAGAACTGACTCCGGTTTTTACCCTTGTGGATATGAGTCTGAATACATTTTCTTATCGTGCAAGTGCAACAGTTCCTTTTGGTGATAAGGTGAAATTTATCGGTGGTATTCAGGGAATGAATCAGGAAAACAGGAATTTTAATGCTCCCGACCACGTTGTCCCTGATGCTGTAATAAATGATTTTAGTCTGTTTGCCGTTGGACAGTTTAATATCTCGGGAGAATTTATGCTTGAAACCGGATTACGATATGACTATAGAAATATCAATGTTCCCGGGCAGAACAAAAGTGTTCCGTCTGATCCTGAAATAATTGAACCATTTGCAGATGATTATAATAATGTAAGCGGTTCTGTGGGAAGTGTTTATTCTGTAAATGATAAGATGCATTTCAGGATTAACTTTGCATCTGCATTCCGTAGTCCCAATCTTGCCGAACT
>JAOZOC010000404.1 GCA_029933495.1 Bacteroidales bacterium | reverse complement strand
GTTTTTTTATTGATTTTAAACAGTTTATAATCGTATAATACAGATATTCAATGATAACAAACAATTTTATAGACCGCCATAATGGTCCCCGTAAAGAGCAGGTGAAGGCAATGCTTGATAGCATCGGAGTTTCTTCAGTTGATGAGCTTATTGATCAGACAATCCCAAAAGCCATAAGAATAAAAAAGAATCTCAACCTTCCTGATGGTTTGAATGAGTTTGAATATCTGAACCACCTGAAGGAGATTGCTTCCAAAAACAGGATTTTCAAGACATATATCGGACTTGGTTATTACAACACCATAACTCCCGGTGTGATTCAGCGTAATGTGCTGGAAAATCCGGGCTGGTACACATCGTACACTCCATACCAGGCTGAAATTTCGCAGGGAAGACTTGAAGCATTGCTTAATTTCCAGACAATGATAGCAGACCTTACAGGGCTGCCTCTCGCAAACTCTTCACTTCTTGATGAAGCAACTTCAGCGGCAGAAGCTATGGCTATGCTGTTTCATGCAAGGCCAAGGCAACAGGCCAAAAGAGGGGCTAACCTCTTTTTTGTATCTGAAAACCTTTTCCCGCAAACCATTGATGTACTAAAAACACGCGCCCTGCCATTCGGAATTGAACTGATTATTGGCAACCACAAGGAATTTGAATTTAATGAAAACGTTTTTGGTGCTATCATACAATATCCTGATCAGTACGGGGAGATTATTGATTATAGCGATTTTGTAGAGGAAGCCCACGAGAATGAAGCTGCTGTTGTTGTGGCAGCCGACCTGTTAAGCCTTGCCATTCTGACTCCTCCCGGAGAATGGGGAGCAGATGTGGTTGTAGGAAATAATCAGCGATTTGGCTTGCCAATGGGTTTTGGCGGACCTCATGCCGGTTTTTTTGCAACTCACGAAAAATACAAAAGAAACATACCTGGAAGAATAATCGGAATATCGAAAGATGCTAATGGCGACATTGCTTACAGGATGGCTCTCCAGACGCGTGAGCAGCATATCAAAAGAGAAAGGGCAACTTCCAATATCTGTACAGCACAGGCTCTTCTGGCAATAATGTCAGGATTTTATGGTGCTTATCATGGGCCAGGGGGTATCAGGAAAATTGCTATGGATATCCACAAAAATGCCACTTTACTTGCCACTGAACTCTCAAATTTGGGCCTCAAGGTGGAAAACAAATACTTTTTTGACACCCTGAAGGTTGAACTCCCAGATGCTGATGCTCTAAACCTGCTAAAAGTAATCGCTGTTGAGAATGCAATTAATTTCAGATACATCGACAATAAAACAATCGGGATAAGCATTGACGAAATAACGGGAACGGATGATATTGAAATGATTATTAAAACCCTGGCAAATGCTATTGGGAAAGAATTCAATGGCACACTCATCAAATCAAAGGACAGTGATAAGTTTGCTTTTCCTGAAAAGCTGGTCAGAAAATCAAATTATATGACCCATCCGGCTTTTAATTCTTATCATTCTGAAACTGAGATGATGAGATATATGAAAAAGCTTGAGAATATGGATTTGGCTCTAAACCGCACAATGATACCTCTCGGCTCGTGTACAATGAAGCTAAATGCTGCAGCTGAGATGTTTTCATTAAGCTGGCCTGAGTTTGGGGCATTACACCCCTTTGTTCCAAAGAATCAGGCGGCAGGCTATGCCGAGCTGATTGGCAATCTTGAAGAAGACCTTTGCGAGATTACCGGTTTCGATGCTATATCATTTCAACCTAATTCAGGAGCGGCAGGGGAATACACAGGATTAATGGTAATAAGGGAGTACTTAAAAAGTATCGGGCAAGAAGGCAGAAACACTTGCCTTATTCCATCATCGGCACATGGAACAAACCCGGCCAGTGCAGTAATGGCAGGGATGAACGTTGTTGTTGTGAAGTGTGATGAAAACGGCAATGTTGATATAAGCGACCTTAAAGAAAAATCAGAACAATACAAAGAGCAGCTCGCCGCAATTATGATAACCTATCCTTCGACACATGGAGTTTTTGAGGAGGGAATACTTGAGATAATGGATATTATTCATAATAATGGCGGGCAGGTTTATATGGACGGTGCGAATATGAATGCACAGGTAGGCCTTACAAGTCCGGGATTAATTGGAGCTGATGTTTGTCACCTCAACCTGCATAAAACCTTTGCAATTCCTCACGGTGGTGGTGGCCCGGGAGTAGGGCCAATAGGCGTTGCTAAACACCTGACACCATTTCTGCCAAAACATTCTTTGGTCGAAACAGGAGGAGAGTCTGGTATTACTGCTGTTGCTTCAGCACCTTTCGGAAGCCCAATGGTTTTACCTATTTCTTATGGTTATATAAAAATGGCAGGAGGTGATGGTCTTACAGAGGCAACAAAATATGCCATACTGAATGCAAATTATCTGAAATCCAAGCTAAAAGGAGATTATGAAATCCTTTATACAAATAACAACGGCAGAGTTGCTCATGAAATGATACTTGATTGCAACATCTTTCATAAATCAGCAAATGTACCTGTAATTGATATTGCAAAACGCTTAATGGATTACGGATTCCATGCTCCAACTGTAGCATTTCCTGTTCACGGAACATTGATGGTTGAGCCGACAGAGAGTGAATCAGTTGAGGAGATGGACAGATTTATAGAGGCAATGTCAAAAATCAGAGAGGAGATCAGAGATATTGAAGAGGGCAAATCTGACAAAACAGATAACCCTATAAAAAATGCACCTCACACTGCGAAAATGGTTACATCTGATAATTGGGAGTTTCCATATTCTCGTCAGAAAGCTGCATATCCTGTTGAATTTGATCTTGTTGATAAATACTTTGCACCTGTAACAAGAATAGATGATGCCTGGGGCGACAGAAATCTAATTTGTACTTGTATTCCAATTTCGGAATATAAAGAAGAGGCCGATTAAAAGCCTGAACAACTGGCATCATTACGATTACGCACTTTCTTGATTTTTAGTAAATATAAAACAAAAAGAAAATTTGCATAAAAGCCATTATTTTGGTATTTTTGCAGCCTGAATAATCTATAAATATGAATTTATAGTCTAAATTATTAGTATTTCAATGGAAAATGCAAAACGGTTAGTAGATGATATTAACAGAAAGGTCAGTAAACTAATTGAAAAACAGAATTCGTTAAAAACTAAAAATAGAGACTTAATTAATAAGCATAAAGAGTTAATTAAAACAATTGAGGAACAAAATAAATTAATTGAAAAGCAAAATGAACAAAACGCAATGTTAAGAATTGCGAATTCTGTTAAACCAGAAGAAGGAACAATTGATGTAAAAAAGAGAATAGATATACTGGTGCGGGAGATTGACACGTGTATAGGGCTTTTAAACAATTAATTAATTACAGATTTTAATGAATGAATTTACAATATCAGTAACAATTGCCGACAGGCCATACAGATTGACAATAACAAGGGATGATGAAGAAATAATAAGAAAAGCTGCTCAAACGTTAAATAATACGATAAAGGATTATTCAAGTAATTATGCATTTAACGATAAGCAGGATTTGTTGGCGATGGCGGCGTTGGAATACGCAACTAATTCCTTAAAAAAGGAAAATGAACTCACTAATGTGGATAAGGAATTAGATGAGAAATTAAAGGATATTGACTTTATTCTTACTGAGAATCTTAAAATTGATTAAAAGCAAGTTCTTTGAAAATATTTTGAGCATTATTGCTCAATCACAATTTACCCGCATAAATTCAAATAATGTTTGTAAACTCAACATTTACACATTAAGGTGATGCTCA
>JAOZOC010000403.1 GCA_029933495.1 Bacteroidales bacterium | reverse complement strand
AACCTTCCTGACATCATCCAGATTGTTACATTCCATCAGTTTTGCTCTTATTTGGGCTGCGCCGTAAAATCCGGTTGTGTATATTTTGAAAAAACGTTTCAGAATAGCGAAGTGTTTACCTTCTCCCCAGGTTTTAACAAAAAGTGATGTATGCTTCCATAATAATGCAAGACGTTCTTCAGGTGTCTTTTCTGTTTGCTCCAGATTAAAAAACCAGGGATTATGAAAAATACCGCGCCCTATCATAACTCCTTCCACACCATACTTTTCCGCCCTCTGCAAACCGTCTTCGAGGCTCATCACATCGCCATTGCCATGTATTAAAGTTTCTGAACCCCGTTCATCTCTCAGCTTCACAGCCTTTGCCACTTCGTTCCAGTCAGCTTCACCCTCCGACTGCTGTTTTTGTATTCGTCCGTGAACAGTAATCACTGCCGGATTTGTGTCAAGCAGATGGTTTATCCACTCCTCCGTGACAACTTTGCTCAGGCCTATCCGGGTCTTCACGCTCACCGGAATATCAGAAGCCTCTTTGGTTGCAAGAATAATTTCTTTAGCAAGATCAGGTTGGCCAATTAATGCGGAACAACCTCCCTGTTTAACGATTTTCTTTACGGGGCATCCCATATTGATATCAATTCCGTCAAAATCGTACTCCTCGCAGATCGCTTTGGTGGCCTTAAAAAATTTCTCAGGATCTTTCCCCCAGATTTGTGCCACAATTTTTACATTCTTATCCTTTAACAGTTTCCGTTCCGATTCACTCACCAAAAGACGATGACTCACCTTCGGTCTGCCTACTTCGTGACAAAATCCGTCGGTTGACATAAACTCACTGAAAAGAACATTCAGGTATCCGGGATTTGAAACACTGAGTACTATCTCACGAAAGACAGTATCGGTAACATCCTCCATAGGAGCAAGTGTAAAAACGGGTTTTTTGAGATTTTGCCAGAAATTATTATGCATTCTAAAACATTTTTTTCAATTTGTTTTATTACGAACTATTCGTAACGAATAGTTCGTAACGCAAAAGTCGTATAATACTTTTATTTATTAACAACAATTTTTGAAGAAAAATCAAATATTGCTTTTAGAACCCATTCAGATTCATAGTAACCGTTGGGATAAGCAGCAACCATCCGAGCAATATCAGAATTACCATAAACGGGAAAATCCACTTAACCCACTTTTCGTAAGGGATTTTTGCAACACCGAGCACACCTATTAACACGCCGGAGGTTGGCGTTATCATATTTGTAAAGCCGTCGCCAAACTGGAAAGCCATTATGGTTGCCTGTCGCGATAGGTTTACAAGGTCAGAGAAAGGAGCCATAACAGGCATAGTAAGTGCAGCCTTTGCCGATCCCGACGGGATAATGATGTTAATCATATTCTGAATGGCATACATCACACTCACCGTCCCGAATTTACCTAGTCCACTCATCGAACGCGAAACGCCATGAAGAATAGTATCGATCACTTTTCCATCTTCCAAAATAACGAGAATACCTCCGGCAAGCCCAACCACAAGAGCTGCCGACATAATATCCTTTGCCCCGTCAAGAAACAGCTTTGTAATTTTATTTGCATCATTATTCATCGCAATACCCGAAAAGATTCCCATTGCAAAAAAGAGGGAAGCAATGCGCATAATATACCATCCATAGCCCATAACACCTACTATCAAAAAAACAATAGTAAACACAAGCAGATTTAGCACAAAAAAATGAACTGACTTCCTCAGGGATAAAAAGCTTGTTATAATAAACAATCCGGTACTAACAGGAACCATCGGCAGAAGTGAGGATGATGTGCCGATTTTCATTTCCGTAATTGGATATTTAATCGAAAAAATAATTAATCCAATGGATATAAAAGCAAAAACAAGCCAGGCACTCAACGGTGTTTTGTACTCTATTGTTTCAATGTTGGCACTTCCCCTTTTTCGCCAGTATTCATCATCTTCATAAACTAGTGAAGATTCAGGATTCTTTTTCACCTTTGCTGCATACCTCAGTATCCAGAAAATTCCAACAGTATTAATAACAAACCAGGAAAATAACCTGTATTCAAATCCTGAAAACAGCGGAAGATCAGCAATTCCCTGAGCAATGCCTATTGTAAAAGGATTAAGAACAGCTCCGGCAAAACCAAGTCCGGCAGCCACGAAAACCATACTCACGCCCACTATAGAATCGTAGCCCATACTGATAGCAAGCGGTACAAGAATAATTATAAAAGCAATTGTCTCTTCACTCATCCCGAATACGGCACCAAAAATGCTAAACATTATCATCACAAGCGCAATGATAATATTATTTACACCAAGGAATTTGAAGAACTTAATATGCTCTAACTTTTTTGTAAACTTCAGGAACGAAAAAATACCGACATCAATGGCCTTACTATCGTTCATAATCCAGAATGCACCACCAATCATAAGAATGAAAACAATGATACCTGCCTGCCTTTCAAATCCGTTAAATAAAGCCCCGAAAATCTGCCAGGTTTGTGCATTTGCATCAACATAGTGAAAGGAGTCCTTATTAATGACAGTCCGCTCAACGCCGTTAACGTCAATAACATGCCTTGCATATTCTCCTCCGGGGATAAACCAGGTAAGAATGGCTGCGAAAACAATAATAAAAAAAATGATTACGTAGGTGTGGGGAATCTTTTTAAACATTTGATAAGGGTTGATTTATAGTATTCATCTCTCTTTGTTCTATTAAAAAGTATCTTTACAAAGATATAATCTTTTTCTATTTATTGGAAAATGGAAGTAAATACATTTCATTCTTCAAACTTCAATTAGCACCAGACTGGCATTATCTTTACTGTCAATAAATTGGGCGTAGTATTCTTTTGAAAAATTGATATCAAGTTTGGCTAAACCACTTATGCTTACCCTATCCAGAATACCGTCAGAACAAATAATAATTCTATCAAATGTTTGTAATTTGGCAGAATGATAATCAGCTTTATATTTTTCATTTAAACCTTGAATACTCCTGTTTACAATATGTCTAATTTTACCATAATCAACTTTTTCTGAGAACGAGTCATTATCTTTTAGCTGATTAATTAACGAATGGTCTTTAGATTCAAAGATTACTTTTTCATTTCTAATATGTAGTATTTTAACATCGCCGGCCCAAAACATAATAGCGGAATTATATTTAACAAAAACGCCTGCTATTGTTGTACCCATCTTTGTTTTTTGTTCAATATTTAATTGCGAAATTTTACTATTTGCTTCTTCAATAGCTTGTTCAATAATTTCTAAAATATTTTCTGCTTGAGAGTTTTTTGAAATAGTATTAAATAATATATTAGCAACAGTTTCTGAGGCAATATTACCTTTATTGTAGCCACCCATTCCATCAGCTACAATATGTAAAGATGTTACTTCATCAATTTGTTTTGATAAAATAAAATCTTCATTATGCTTTCGCAATCCTTTTTCTGTAAAATATTTTATTATCATTTTTTATTTGTGGGTATTAATCCAACCACAATATTTTTTAAACAAAGTAATGCTTTTTCATATCCAAAATTAGTATTGGTTTCTACTATTTGATTTATTAATCGGCTTTCGTCTTCTTGTTCAATCTCTGTTTCAATAATTGCTATTATTTTTTCTTTTGTGTCAGGATATTCTTGTAATATTATTGCTGTATCAATTCCCAAAAGTTTTGCACCAGCAGATTCTATCGAATAATTTTCATCAAGATATATTTGTTCATGATAGTCTTCACCAGCTCTTTGCTCATTAATACTTAGATAGTTATTAATAATAAA